>WGBL01000444.1 GCA_015494375.1 Hyphomicrobiales bacterium
CTGGCGCAGTCCCCTTATGCGTTGGAGCGCCTCGAGCACGGAATCGATGACAGCTGGGCCGCCGTGCACATGCAACTCCACAACATCCTCGCCCGTAAAACTTTCGGGCCGCTCAAAGGTAAGCACCAAGGCCTTGTCGAGAAGCCGACCGCTCGTCGGATCACGGAGCGTGCGGAGGTGAGCGCGGCGGGGCGTGAGCGCTCTCGCCCCGAGTGCTGCAGCCGCTGCAATCGCCTCTGGGCCGGAGATGCGAATAACGGCAACACCCGCACGGCCCGGTGCGCTTGAAAGAGCGAAGATGGTGTCAGCCGAACTGTGATTACTCAGGCGTAGGGTCGTCTCTTCGGGGTGAAAAAGACGGTCTCTTGACTGGGTCATGACGAGGGAGCCACCGATCGAATCGATCGGGACATACAAGCAGGGCAATAGCAGTCGTGCGGATCTCGCGTTTTGTGTACCAGGCCGTGAATGACGCCGCCCTCTGCATCGAAGCGATGAGTTATAGAGTCGAAGAATCGGCCATCTTGATGTTCATACCGACGCCAAACAGCAAAGGCGACCAAATCCGCAAGCTGTACCAGTCGCGAGGCGCGCGAATCGACAAAAAAAGGCACTTCAGCAATGTTTCGCAGCTGGCCCCATCGCGTGCCTGTAACGCGGAACTCTTGTGCAAGTGCTTGAAGGGGCTGTTCATAATGGGAATGATCCATAACAATCAGTCCCTTTTGACGGTCGGAATCGACGCCGCCGCGTTTCCGGAAAAGGCGCGAGAGATAAAGATTGAAGCGATTGCAGACCTCCTCGAAAGCGTATTCAACCGGATCAGCGTCAGCGACCGCCTGCTTTTCGACTGCCACGGCAAAGGCACGAACAGTGCTCGATGCAGTTGTCAATACATTGAGGGCCTTTTGTATCAATTCAACGCGATCATCTCGTCTTATGGATCGCCAAGGTTTCTTGCGGCCTGTGTACATAGGGCTGCCGTGCAACTCGATCTCCTCGGCAGGTCCCAAACCAAACGAAGCCACCAGTTTATCGATCTCTCGAATAAGATGAAAAATTTGGCGCTCGAAAACGGCAATGCCGCCCAAGACAAAGTGTCGCTCGTCCGGAGCCCCTACTGAGCCAGAGCCGTCAATGTAAAGGATAAACATGTTGATAGTTGGCGTGGCAGGGCCAGCCTTGTCAAAACAAAAAATGCAGCTGAGTGGACCACCTAGGTCCAACGAACCGCGCGCTGCAGCTCTCTCAACCGCAACGGTAATATAGTCGACGTTCTACAGAATTCAAGAACCTTTCCAATAGGCCGATTCCCTCGACTGGGGATGCTCAGCCATCGGTCGGCGCCACGGCTTTGCAACCAGTGGAGCGAGCACCTCATTCGGCGTCACGTATTCATCGAGTCGAAAAACTCGTCGTTGTTCTTGGTCTGGCGGAGCTTGTCGAGCAGAAACTCGATCGCCTCCATGGTGCCCATGGGATTGAGGATGCGCCGCAAGACGAACATCTTCTTGAGGCGATCGGCCGAGACCAGCAAATCCTCCTTGCGGGTGCCCGAGCGCGCAATGTCGATGGCGGGGAAGACGCGCTTGTCGGCAACCTTGCGGTCGAGCACGATCTCGGAGTTGCCGGTGCCCTTGAACTCCTCGAAAATGACCTCGTCCATGCGGCTGCCCGTGTCGATGAGGGCGGTGGCGATGATCGTGAGCGAGCCGCCTTCCTCGATGTTGCGGGCGGCGCCAAAAAAGCGTTTGGGCCGCTGCAAGGCGTTCGAATCAACGCCGCCTGTCAAGACCTTGCCCGAGGACGGCACAACCGTGTTGTAGGCGCGCCCCAGGCGCGTGATCGAATCAAGCAATATCACCACATCGCGCTTGTGCTCGACCAGGCGCTTGGCCTTCTCAATTACCATCTCCGAGACCTGGACATGGCGTGTCGGCGGCTCGTCGAAGGTCGAGGACACCACCTCGCCCTGGACCGAGCGCTGCATGTCCGTCACCTCCTCGGGCCGCTCGTCGATAAGCAGCACGATCAGGTAGCACTCGGGATGATTGCTCGTGATCGAGTGGGCGATGTTCTGCAAGAGCATCGTCTTGCCAGTACGCGGCGGCGAGACAATGAGCGCGCGCTGGCCCTTGCCAAGCGGCGCTACAATGTCGATTACACGCGCACTCAGATCCTTGATCGTCGGATCTTCGATTTCCATCTTGAGCCACTCTTGGGGATAGAGCGGCGTCAGGTTGTCGAAGTGAATCTTGTGGCGGACCTTCTCAGGCGGGTCGAAGTTGATCTTGTTCACCTTGAGAAGGGCAAAATAGCGTTCGCCCTCCTTGGGGCTGCGAATCTGACCTTCGACAGTATCGCCCGTGCGCAAGCCGAATCGGCGGATCTGGCTCGGGCTCACATAGATGTCATCAGGGCCCGGCAAGTAGTTGGCATCGGGTGAGCGCAAAAAGCCGAAGCCGTCCTGCAAGACCTCCACAACGCCCGAGCCCGTAATCTCCACATCGCGCGCTGCGAGCTGCTTCAAGATCGCGAACATCAGCTCCTGTTTGCGGAGCGCACTCGCGTTCTCCACCTCCACATCCTCGGCAAAGCTCAACAGCTCGGTGGGGCTCTTGTCCTTGAGCTCTTGAAGTTTCATGACCTCCATGGGTGCTCTCCGAATGCTCTCGTGTAGCGTTCTCGTTGGGTGGTGGCTCGGCTGGTGGCCTTAGTCGATGCTCTGGACGGATGCTGTCAATGCTCTGGGCGGATGTGCTGACACCGATGTGCCAGAGTTTGGGTGGGATCGACTGTTGTTCGATGGGTGCTTGTGACGGATGCTTGTCTGGAAAACCCGGTGGATGGGACGCGACTTAATTGTGCCAAGCGAGGGTCTTTTGCCAAGCGAAGGCCAGCAAAGCTCGGTTCGGAGGGGTCGGCTCGCAGAACTCGTATCTACAATGCCCTTTTGGGTGAAGACTCTGTCAGCAATGCCTTTCCCGACAAAGCCCTCCTGGTTTTGGCAATGCCGTCTTGCCCCATTTGGGCCCTGCCTGTTCCGGCCCTGCCTCGGGAGGGCTTGTGGTCGGCCGGCAACGGATCGACGGTCGCTTCTCTCCCGTCCCGCCCCCGACCGTTCGCTCGGCAACATCTGCCAAAGCAATATAGCAGACTGGCCAGGCAAAAAAAGATGCGATTGGACGCACGCCGCCCCAATCCGTAGATTGCAGCGAACGCGAACCAACTGCCGCCTTGGCTCATGGCCTCTCCAAGACGTGGGCAATCCAAAATGACTCAAAGAGCTTGTCTTGAGAGGGGACAAGCGTCTTCAGAATGGCCGCAAGACCACAAGCAAAACAATTGCGATCATCAGGACCGTGGGCACCTCGTTGGCCAGGCGGAAAAAGCGTGCGCTCTTTTGGCTCTCAACACTCTCGAGTTCGCGGCGCCACTTGCCGAGCGCCATATGGAACACCGTTAAGGCAATGACCAATGCCATCTTGGCGTGAAACCAGCCATCGCTGAAATGTCCGCCAAGCACCGCCGCCCAGAGGCCGAACACCCAGGCTACGAGCAGCGCCGGATTCATGATCATCCTCAAGAGCCGGCGCTCCATGGTGGCGAGCATGGCCGCGGCTTCCGAGCCCTTTTCGGCTTCGGCATGATAGACAAAAAGGCGGGGCAAATAGAAAAGCCCAGCCATCCAGGCAATCACCGCCATGATATGGAAGGCCTTGATCCAGAGCTCCATGGTGCTTTCCTCAGACCAGCGTTAGCGGTCAACATCGCGATTGGCGGACCAGGCGGACCAGCTCGTCCACATGCTCGGGTGGTGTGTCGGGCACGATGCCATGGCCGAGATTAAAGACATGCGGCTTGCCCGCAAGCGCCCCCAGGATTTCATCGACGCGCTCACCAAGCCTCGGCCCCCCTTCCGCCAACAGCAATGGATCAAGGTTGCCTTGAACCGTGGCCAAGGGCGCCAGCCTGTCGCGCATGTCTGCAAGTGGATGCGCCGTGTCGCAGCTGATGCCGTCAACGCCCGTCTCCTCGATATACCGCCCGGCAAGAGCGCCGGCCCCACGTGGAAAGCCGATAATCGGCACCTGTGGGTGCCGACGCTTGAGTTCTTGGACGATTCGTCGCGTCGGGGCAATGACCCATTCGAAAAACTGGTCGTCGGCCAGGGTACCGGCCCAGGAATCGAAAACCTGAACCACGTCGGCGCCGGCTGCAATCTGGCCTGAGAGATAGGTGATCGAGGTCTCGCAAAGCAGATCGATGAGGGCGCGCATGAAGGCAGGGTCGCGGTAGGCAAGGCGCCGGGCGGCCGCCTGATCGGGGCTGCCGCGCCCGGCCACCATGTAGGTGGCAACGGTCCAGGGGGCACCGCAAAAGCCGATGAGCGCCTTCTCAGGAGAAAGCGCGCTGCGCACCTGGGCAACGGTCTCGAAAATGAGGCGAAAGCGCATATCCACAGCGCTGGAGTCAAGGCGGTCGAGGTCTGCAAGTGTGGTAATCGGCTCGAGGAGTGGTCCTTCGCCTTCGCTGAACCGCAGTTCTTGGCCCAGCGCATGGGGCACAATCAGGATGTCGGCAAAGAGAATGGCGGCATCGAGATCGAAGCGGCGGATCGGTTGGAGGGTGACCTCACTGGCGAGCTCTGGGCTGTAGCAGAGGTCGAGGAATGAGCCGGCGCGGGCGCGGACCTCTCGGTATTCGGGAAGATAGCGCCCGGCCTGGCGCATGAGCCAGATGGGAGGAGGCGCGATGACTTGGCCCGAAAGCACTGCAAGCAGCCGTGATGGTTGAGAGGGCCGATTGTGGTTTTGCTCATGCCCAGGGGACATTCGAAATTCCATTCAAAGAAAGATTTTTCTGCTTGTTGTTCTTTATTGTTAGCGCCATAGGTTGTGGTGATTGGCAGGCTTCAAGGGGATGTCACGAGGCTCTCCACGTTTCATCCATGTTGTGGATCAATATGGCCCGGCCGAGGCCCCGTCAAATGGGAAAACGTCTCCAGGGGGCTGGGCAGTGGTCGGGCTGGCGGAGGCAATGTGACGGCACGGGCCGTGAGGCCCTCTTGTGAAGCCGGCGCGGAGTGCTTGTGCAGAAGCCGTGTGGAGAGCTTTGAAAAACCTGTCGTGTGGACGACGGCCCGCGTATGATTGCACAGTGACTGTGGGTGTTCACAGGTTGTGGGAGAAGGAGGGCGAGCCGGCGGGCGGCGGCTCGGCGCCGGCGCGGGTGTGGGAAACGAGAATGGTTGTCAACAGATGAACAAGGACCTGCCGAGCTATTTTCATCTTCATCTGGTTTCCGATTCAACCGGAGAGACGCTTACCACAATCTCAAAGGCGGCGGCCGTGCACTATTCCCAGGCGCGGCCCATTGAGCATGTGCATCCGCTGGTGCGGACCGAGCGCCAGATCGCGCGTGTGCTCCAGGAGATCGAATCGGCGCCCGGCATCGTGCTCTACACAATCGTCAATCGCGAGCTCGCCGAGCAGCTCGAGCGGCGCTGCAAGGCGCTCCAATTGCCCTGCATCGCCGTGCTCGACCCCATCATGAAGGTGTTCGAATCCTATCTCGGCGCGCCCAAGAGTATGACGATTGGCGGCCAGCATGTGCTCGATGCCGATTATTTCGGGCGCATCGATGCCCTCAACTTCGCCATGCTCCACGACGATGGCCAGCTGCCCGAGGATCTTGATCAGGCCGACATCATCATTCTCGGCGTCTCACGCACCTCGAAAACGCCGACCAGCATCTATCTCGCCAATCGCGGCTTCAAGACCGCCAATGTGCCCATCGTGGCCGGTTTGCCGTTGCCAGAGCGGCTGTTGCAGCCCACAAGCGCTTTCGTCGTCGGCCTTGTCGCAAGCCCCGAGCGCATCGCCCAAGTGCGGCGCAACCGGGTCATGACCATGGCCGACAAGGATCTCGACGATTATGTCGATCGCGAGCGGATCGCCGAGGAGGTGGCCTATTCGCGCCGGCTTTGCAATGAGCATGGCTGGCCCCTCATTGACGTGACGCGGCGCTCGATCGAGGAGACGGCGGCCGCCATCCTCAAGCTTTACAGCGATCGCCAGGCCGAGGCGCAGGCGGCGGGCCGTAACGGTGATGGCAAGAGCGAAGGCGGAAGCGTTGACGGAAGCGGCAGAAGCGAACGCAAGAGCGGACGCCCACCGGGAGCGACAGAGGCGCCATGATTGGGGAGCTCGAGGCACCGCTCATCCTCGCCTCGGCCAGCCGCAGCCGGCGGGCGCTTCTGGAGCAGGCGGGGCTCGACTTCGAGGTGGTGCCCGCGGCTGTCGATGAGCGGGCGCTTCGGCGGCAGCTCGAAGAGAAGGGGGGTGTGGCGGCGCCCGCGCCACGCGATGTGGCGCTCCATCTTGCGGCCGAGAAGGCCCGTGAGGTGAGCAGGCGGC
>WGBL01000445.1 GCA_015494375.1 Hyphomicrobiales bacterium
ACCCGACATCGTGGCGCTGTTGCTGGCCCATGGGGCCGACGCGGGCGCCCGCGATCACAACGGCCTGTTGGCGCGCGAGATCGCCGAGCGGCGCGGCCGTGACGAGATTGTCGCCCTGCTCGAGAACGCCCAGAAGAGCGAGGCCGGCGCGAGACGTGGCTAGGCCGAGCACCCACACGAGCGCTCAACGCACCACCAGGACGGGGCTCTCGAGCACCGCCAGAAGCCGGCCCAACGAGCTAGTGCCCGGAGTAAACAGGCCCCCGCTTTGCGCCAGAACAAAGCCCGCATCAAGGCGGCGGAGCGCCTCGGCGACGACACCGGGCTCGGCAAGAGGCACCTCGGCCCAGACAATCTCAACAGCCTCGCTCGCCTCGCCCCGCCCTGGTCCCACGCCACTCCGTCCTGGTCCCACGTCACGCCGGCTCGGCCGCGCGCCGCCAGCGAGACGCCGCGCCAGCGCCTCGGCATGTCCGCTCTCGCCATCGCGGCCCACGACGAGCGCAACAAGCTGGTGCGGGAAGGCCGACTTGAGGGCGGCCGCCAACGCGAAAAGCTCTTCCACCTGCCCCACGCCCATTCGCTCATCCTCGATGACCACCACGAGCGGGCCGGGCCGCCTGCGCGCCCGCGGCCCCGCGAGCACAAGGCCCGCAAGCTCAGGCAAGCGATGGAACAGCTGCGCCACGCCGTGGGCCCCGAAGCGCCGATAGGGTTCGGTGAGCGCGAGCACCGCGCCCGCGACGCGCTCTGCAAGACGTTCTGCAAGCGCCCAGCTGGCCAAGGATCCGCGCACCGTGGCAAACTGTGGCGAAAGTCCGATGCGGCTGGCCAGCTCTTCCATGCGCCGCCGCGCGGCGAGAAGCTGCATGCGCATTTCGCGAGCGAGCTGCCCCGGCCCTTCGAGCACCGCCGTCCGCCCGCTCACGAGCGAGACCACGCGTGTGCACGGCAACGCGTCCATGGCCAGCATCTCCGCATCCTCGACGAGAACGCCCTCGAGCGTCGAGCCCAGCGCCTTGGCGAGCCTGAGGGCGGCCTCGAGCGCGGCATCGCTTGGCGCGCCGCTGTGCACCTCGACGACCACACGCGCAAGGCTTTTCGCCCCCATCGAAGCGGTCATGATTGCGCACTCCCGGCATTATCAGGCCCGCCGCCCCCAATGCGCGCATTGCTCACCCCACTGCTCAGGTCGTTGCCTTCCCGCCCGCCGCCACTGGCGCTGCGCTCAGCACTGCCGCCATTGGCGCAGCGTTCAGCACTGCCGCCATTGGCGCTGCGCTCAGCACTGCCGCCACCGTCGCCACCGTTGCCTTCCTCGGCCCTGTCGCCGCCGTTGCCGCCGTCGCCGCCGCGCGCCGCAAAGCTCCGCCTGGCCTCGGCAAAGGCGATGAGGCGCTCCTCGACGAGACGGTTGACAGTGCCTTTGGGAAACTTGCCATCGGGCCCGCGCTCACCCGCCGCGACGCCTGTCAAGATGGCAATGCCCTCATCGACATGGCCCACCGAATAGATATGAAAGCGGCCCTCCCGCACGGCCTCGATGACGTCATCGCGCAAGACCAGATGCTGCTCATTGGCTCTGGGGATAAGCACGCCCTGCGTGCCCGTGAGCCCGCGGGCGGCGCAGATGTCGAAAAAGCCCTCGATTTTCTCGTTTACCCCGCCGATGGCCTGCACCTCGCCATACTGGTTGACCGAGCCGGTGACCGCCAGCGACTGGCGGATGGGCAGGCCCGAGAGCGCCGACAAGAGGGCATAGAGCTCGGTCGAGGAGGCGCTGTCGCCATCGACCCCGCCATAGGACTGCTCAAAGACGAGGCTCGCAGCGAGCGAAAGCGGCACCTCGGCGGCATAGCGCCCGGCGAGAAAGCCCCAGAGAATCATCACCCCCTTAGAATGGAGCGGCCCGCCGAGCTCCACCTCGCGCTCGATGTCGGTGACGCGGCCTTGCCCGAGCCGCACGCGGGCGGTGATCCGGGTCGGCTTGCCGAAGGCGAAATTGCCAAGCGAAAGCACGCTCAGACCGTTGATCTGGCCCACCTTGGCGCCTTCGGTGTCGATCAGCATGATGTCGCGGGTGATGCTCTCATAGGCCCGCTCCCGGATCCGGTCGGCGCGGTGGATGCTCTCGGCAATGGCCCGCTCAATGTCGGCACCGTCGATCTCATCGCGCCCGGCCTCGCCCGCCCAGTAGTCCGCCTCACGGACAATGTCGGCGAGCCTGCCGATCTGCAGCGAAAGCTTTTTGGCATCGCCCGCAAGCCGCGCCCCGCGCTCAATGAGGCGCGCCACGCCGCTCGCTCTGACGTGGCGCAACTTGTGCTTGGTGACGATCGAGGCGACAAGCCGGCCGTAGGCGTGGGCGTGCTCGTCGGTCCAGTCGATGGCCTCGTCGAAATCGGCCTGCACCTTGAAAAGCCGCGAGAACTCGGGGTCGAGGGCGCTCAGGAGATAGTAGAGCTCGCGGTCACCGAAGAGGATGACCTTGACCTTGAGGGGAATGGGCTCGGGATCGAGCGATTGGGTCGATATGGCCGTGATCGAGTCGACGGGCGATTCAATCACCACCTCGCCGCGCTTGAGCGCGCGTTTGAGCGCCTCCCACGAGAAGGGCACGCTCAGGAGCTTGCGGGCATCGATAAGCAGATAGCCGCCATTGGCCTTCAAGAGCGAGCCCGGCTTGATGAGGAGAAAATCGGTCATGAGCGCGCCCATGCGGGCGATGTGCTCGATGCGGCCGATGAGGTGGCCATAGCTCGGCCCGAGCTCCTCGACGATGGGGGCGCCGGCATCCTCGTTTGGATGATCGACAAGGACATTGACCATATAGCGCCGGAAGCGATCGTCGTGGGCGCTCTTCACCGGCTTCTTGACAAAGCTCTGCTCGCCGCCCTCATCGGGCAAAAAGAGCGCGATATTGCGGATGAGGTCCTGGCGCACCTCCTCGAGATAGCGGCTCACTTCGGGCAAGTCGGCGAAGGCCGCGCTGATATCGGCCATGGCCTGGCGGACGGCGACCTCGGCATGCTCCTCGTTGAGGGCCTGGAGGCGGCGGCGCTGCTCCTTTTGCAGCTTCGGGATCTCTGCGATGATCTCCTGAAGCTCCTTTTGCAATGCCTCGATCTTGGCCTCGATGGCCTTG
>WGBL01000446.1 GCA_015494375.1 Hyphomicrobiales bacterium
ACCATGCCGCGGCTCTCTGAAATCCAATCGGCGTTCACAAACGCGCTCCGCGACAGCGACAGCGCGCCCCCTCAAGGGTTGACCAGCCACTCGACGCCACGGCCCCAGAGGCGCTTTCACATCTACCGCAACAACGTCTATTCAAGCCTTGCCGAGACCCTCGGCAAACGCTATCCGGCGGTCCGGCGGCTCGTGGGCGAGGCGTTTTTTCGCGGGCTTGCGCGCGCCTTTATCGACGACCACCCACCGACATCGCCCGTCCTCATCGAGTACGGCGAGGGGTTCGCCGCATTCCTCAGCGATTTCGCGCCAGTCGCCGATTTGCCCTATCTGGCCGATGTGGCCCGCCTCGAATGGCTCTATCACCGCGCCTACCATGCGCCCGACGCGGTGCCCCTCGGTCCCGAGGAGCTTGGCACGATACCGCCCGAGGCCGTGGCCGACACCACGTTTCGGCTCCACCCCTCGCTCGGGCTCATTCGTTCGGACTATCCCGTCTACTCCATCTGGCGCACCAACATTCACGATGACGAAGTGCGGCCGATCCGCCTCGATCAGGGCGGCGAGGTGGCACTCGTGCTGCGGCCCGCGCTTGAGGTGGTCGTGCACAGGGTCGATGCGCCCATGGCGGCGCTCGTCGAGGCCCTCGCACGCGGCGCCCCTCTCGCCGCCGCCGCCGAGGAGGCGGCGAGCGAGGCGGCGCGCAAAGAGAAGGCAGGCGGAGGGCGCGGAAAGGACAGGCAAGGCGAGGCCTTTCGCCTTGATGCCGCGCTGGCCTATCTCATCGACGCTGGCGCCTTCGTCGGCTTTGAGAGCCCCGCGCATGGAGCCTGATCCTCCGGCCGCCTCAAGCGCACACTGTATCGGTGAGTGTGCGTTAATCCGCACAAGGCGCCTAATCCTCCGGCCGCTTCAAGAAGCCCATGTGATTTGCGATCATCGATCTGGCGGCGTCCGCTCATCGATCTGCGCGCCGAGCATTCTGGCATCACGACCAAGGCTCCCTCACAAGGCCGTTGCATCGGCTCGGGCTCTGTGCACTTTAGACGTTTGCGCCTGTGCCCATGTGCACAAGGTAAGGCGCAGAACAGTGACACGGGGCCCCGGATATGCCGACCAAGTTCGACGAGGCGCATTTCACCGAGCGCGAGGTGCTCGACTTCCACAGCCAGCCCAAGCCCGGCAAGCTCGAGATCACCCCCACCAAGCCGCTCGCCACCCAGCGCGATCTGAGCCTTGCCTATTCGCCGGGTGTGGCGGTGCCGGTGCAGGCGATCGCCGATGACCCCTCGCGCGCCTATGAGCTCACCAACAAGGCCAATCTGGTGGCCGTGATTTCCAACGGCACCGCCATTCTCGGCCTCGGCAATCTCGGCGCGCTCGCCGCCAAACCGGTGATGGAAGGCAAGGGCGCACTCTTTAAGCGCTTCGCCGATATCGACGCCATCGACATCGAGGTGGATACCACCGACGTCGAAGCATTCATCAATTGTGTGCGCTACCTCGGCCCCGCTTTTGGCGGCATCAATCTCGAGGACATCCGCGCCCCTGATTGCTTCGTGATCGAGGATGCGCTTCGCGAGCTCATGGATATTCCCGTCTTTCACGACGACCAGCACGGCACCGCCATCATCGCCGCGGCCGGCCTGATTAATGCCTGCGACCTCACCGGACGCGCGCTTTCCGAGATCAAGCTCGTCTGCAATGGCGCGGGCGCGGCCGGCATCGCCTCGCTCGAGCTGCTGCAGGCGATGGGGCTCAGGCGTGAGAACACCATTCTCTGCGACTCGCGTGGTGTCATCTACGAGGGCCGCAAGGAAGGCATGAACCAGTGGAAATCGGCACATGCCGCCAAGACCGAGGCCCGCACACTCGCCGAGGCCATCGAAGGCGCGGACTGCTTTTTCGGCCTCTCCGTTGCCGGCGCGCTCACCAAGGAGATGGTCGCCAGCATGGCCGACAAGCCGATCATCTTCGCCATGGCCAACCCCGATCCCGAGATCACGCCCGAGGAGGTGGCGGCCGTGCGCGACGATGCCATCATGGCGACGGGGCGCTCGGACTACCCCAACCAGATCAACAATGTGCTCGGCTTTCCCTTCATCTTCCGCGGCGCGCTCGACGTTCAGGCCTCGACCATCAACATGCCCATGAAGATCGCCGCCGCCGAGGCGCTCGCCGCCCTCGCCCGCACCGATGTGCCCGATGTGGTGGCCGCCGCCTTTCACGGCAAGCGGCCCAAATACGGGCCCGAGTACATCATCCCGGCGCCGTTTGATCCGCGTCTCATCTCCCATGTGCCGCCGGCGGTGGCCAAGGCGGCGATGGATTCGGGCGTTGCCCGCCGCGCCATCGCCGATATGGAGAGCTATGTTGCGCGCCTCGAGGGGCGGCTCGATCCGATCTCGGGCTGGCTCCACTCGATTTTCGTGAAAGTGCGCGAGGACCCCAAGCGGGTGGTCTTTGCCGAGGGCGAGCAGACCCAGGTGGTGCGCGCCGCCAACACATTCCTCAACCTCGGGCTCGGCCAGCCCATCCTTATCGGCCGCGAGGCCCATGTCCGCGAGGCCTTCGAGATCGCCGGCATCGAGCTTGACGAGCGCTTCCAGCTCCACGATGCCTCGAAGTCCGATCATCGCGAGGACTATGCCGATTTCCTCTATCAGCGGCTTCAGCGCAAGGGCTTTCTCTATGGCGACTGCCGGCGGCTGGTGAACACCGATCGCAACATCTTCAGCGCCTGCATGGTTGCGCGCGGCCATGCCGACGCCATGGTCACCGGGGTCACTCGCAACTGGTCGATCGCCTATGAGTATGTCCGCCGGGTGCTCGATGCCAAGCCGGGCCACCGGCCGATCGGCGTCTCGCTGGCGCTCTGCCGGGGGCGGACGGTGCTGGTGGCCGACACCAGCTGCCACGACATGCCCGATGCCGTTGAGCTTGCCGACATTGCCGAGGAGGCGGCCAAGGTGGCGCGCCGCCTGGGGTTCGAGCCGCGTGTGGCCATGCTTGCCTATTCCACCTTCGGCCATCCCGAGGGCGAGCGTTCGAATCGCGTCCGCGAGGCGGTTGCGCTCCTCGATGAGCGCGGTGTCGATTTCGAGTACGACGGCGAGATGGGCGCCGATGTGGCGCTCAATCGCGAGGCGATGGCGCTCTATCCCTTCTGCCGCCTATCCGACACCGCCAATGTGCTCATCATGCCGGCCTTCCACTCCGCCTCCATCTCGACAAAGATGCTCGAGGAGCTCGGCGGCTCGACGGTGATTGGGCCCATTCTCGTCGGGCTTTCACACCCCGTCCAGATCGTCTCGCTCGGGGCGACCGACAACGAAGTGCTCAATATGGCGGCCCTTGCGGCTTATGATGTAAGCGTCTGAGCGGGCGCGAGCCGCGCGGGCGATGCGCGCCTCGCCAACGGTGGGAGGCCCCCAAAAAGGCCCCCGCACGGGCCGCCGGCGGTGCCTTGCGTGACCGGCGCGGCTGGCGGCCGGGTTGGCAGGGCTGGCGGCTGCCAGGTTGGCGCAAGAGGTCCGGTGCTGCACGATTTCAGGCACACGGAAACCATTTCCTGGCATGCTGGCGCGCGCCCACATTGACGAGCGCCCACATTGACGAGCGCCCACATTGAGGAGAAATGCCATGATCTTGCCGTGCAGCCGCCTGCCACTCGGCCGTCGCACACCTTGCCGTCGACGGTCTCGCCCCCGGCGCGTGTTGCAGAGCCCGCCCATGCTGCCCGCCGTGCTCATGCTGCTCGCTCTGCTCGCCCTGCTTTCCCTGCTCGCTTTCGCGGGTGCCGGGACGGCCCGGGCCGAGGCGCCTCAAAGCCTCGCTGAGGAAAGCGGCCGCAACGATGCCAGCTGGCAGACGGCAAATGGACGCGGGCGGAAGAGCGGGCAGAAACGCTGTGTGGCGGGTTACCGCACCATCACGGTCTATGAACGCGCCTATGTGCGGGCGCCAAGCTACAAGATCCTGGGCACGCCTGCGCGCTATGCCTGGCGGAAGCGGCGGGCACTCGTCTCGCCACCCTCGCTTGAGCGGCGCTGGCTGCGCGCCCACTTTGTCTGGGACCCCAAGAGACGACGGCATGTGCGCGTGCGTCATGGCCGCTGGGTCACCATCAAGCGCCCGCCACGCTATGCCTGGGTCTTGAAGCGGGTTCTGGTGCGCCCGGGGCGCTATCGCGTGGTGCGCGTCAAGGGCAAGCTCGGCTGGATCTCACGCCGCGCCATTGTGGCTCCGGTGCCCATGCATGGCCGCGGCTGCCGCTGAGCCTTTCGGCTGCCGAGTTGCTCCCGGACCGAACCTTGGTTGCTCCCTATCGCGCCCGCATTTCGTCGCTGCCGTGCTCTCAAAGGCCGTCGGTGCGTCTCTGCTTTGCAAGGTAGGCGGGCAGC
>WGBL01000447.1 GCA_015494375.1 Hyphomicrobiales bacterium
ACATTGCGTCGCTGCGATTCATCTGGTATGCCATAGGCCATTGGTATGCAATCGACCAGATACCAAGGTGTGGCCGACGCCTGCCGTCACCGACAGCTAAAAGACAACCCCAGCGCCCCACAAGAGGCACCGGACGAGAAAAAAGCAACCTTTCCCGGAGCGCGCAATTGCGCACCAGACTTGGGAGGAGATCAAATGTCAATCACTCGGCGTACTCACCGTTTGGCTCTTGGCGCAATCACAGCCGCAGCCACATTCACCCTCGCCACCACAGGGTCCCTCGAGCAGGCCCACGCCGCCTGGCAGCCGAAAAAGCCCGTCGAATTCATTGTCATGGCCGGCAAGGGCGGTGGCGCCGACAAGGCCGTGCGCTTGATGCAATCCATCATCGCCAAACACAAGATGGCGCCCGTCCCCTTCACGCCCATCAACAAACCAGGCGGCACCGGTGCCGAGGCGCTCGTCTATCTCAAGGGCAAGAAGGGGGACAACCACACCATCATGTTCACCCTCAACAGCTTTTATACCACACCGCTGCGCCAGCCCGGCCTTGGCATCGACATCACCGAGTTCACACCCATCATGCGTATGGCCGAGGACACATTCTGCCTGTGGGTGCACACGGACCGCAAGGACATCAACACCGTCGACGATTTTGTGAAAGCCGCCAAGGCCAAGGGCAACAACTGGATCATGGCAGGCACCGGCAAGGCCTCGGAGGACAATCTGCTTACCGATTTCCTGAACTCGGCCTACGGACTCAATATGAAGTACGTGCCCTATAAGGGCGGTGGTAAGGTTGCCAAACAGCTTGCCGGCAAGAACGCAGACTCAACCGTCAACAACCCTTCTGAGCAACTCGGCTTCTACGAGGCCGGCAAGACCAAGCCCATCGCCTGCTTCACGCCCGAGCGGCTCGAACTCTTCCCCAACGCACCCACCTTCCGCGAACTCGGACAGGACTTCGTCTACTTCATGCAGCGCACGGTCGTCGGCGCGCCCGGCATGAGCAAGGAGGCGACGGCCTATTACGTCGATCTCTTCACCAAAGTCTTCAACTCCGAGGAGTGGCAGAATTATCGCAAGAAGAAGGCGCTTCGTGGCGAGCCTCTGACAGGCGATGCGCTTATGGCCTACTGGAAGCGTGAACGCGAAATCCATCGCAAGATGCTCAAGAAGATGGGCGCCATCTGAGCCATCCCCCACCGGCCCGTCCGTCGCTGGCAAGGCCCCGCGGCCCAGTGCAATGCGACGAGCGGCTGGGCTCGGGGCGGGGCGCAGGCACGACATCGCCAACGCGCGCGAAAGGCCCTAACGAGTTCGCAAGCGAGTTCGCACCATCAGCCAATCGGTCAAAGCCACGGGAGCCTGATTTGCCATGACTGTGCGCACTGCAGAACTGGCGATGGCGGTCGTGATGGCCCTCTTTTCCATCTATCTCATGGTGAAAAGCGCCGAGCTGCCCATCGGCTGGATCAGCGGCGAAGGGCCGGGCGGGGGTGCCTGGCCCTTCTGGCTCTCGGCCGTGATGCTTGGTGCGTGCCTCTGGATCATCATCCAGTGGTTTCGCGGCAAGAGCAAACTGGCGCGCTCACGCGAGGTCTATATCGAGCCCGCTGTCGCCATCGACGTGGGGCTGGTGGCCGCCGCCCTCGTCATCACGGTCGCGCTCTTTTATGTCATCGGGGTCTATGGGGCCGTGCCGCTCTTTCTCATCTTCTATATCGGATTTCTCGGCCGGCATTCCGCCCTGTTTACCGCGTTGGTGGCAATTGTAGTGCCTGTGGTGACATTCTTCTTCTTTGAGATTGCGCTCAAGATCACCCTTCCCAAGGGCTACACCGAGCCGCTTTTCTATCCGCTCTATCGGATTTTTCTTTGACGGCTCGCGCGAACGAGGTCGCAGGAGGGCTGAAGGGGAGGCCCTATGGTTGAGATCTTCGAATTGCTGATGCAGGGCTTCTCGGTCGCGTTCGCGCCCCTCAACCTGATGCTCATCGTCGCAGGTTGCACCATCGGCCTCTTCATCGGCGCCATGCCTGGCCTCGGCTCGGTCAACGGTGTTGCCATCCTTTTGCCCCTCACCTTCCTGGTGCCGCCCGAAGGTGCCATCATCTTTCTCGCCGCCATCTATTATGGTGCCATGTACGGCGGCGCCATCTCCTCGATCATGCTCGGCATTCCCGGCGCCTCCACCGCCGTCGCCACCACCTTCGACGGCCGCCCGCTCGCCAAACAGGGGCTCGCCGACAAGGCGCTGACGGCGGCCGCGCTCGGCTCATTCATCGGCGGCACCATCTCGATCATTCTATTCACGCTTTTCGCCCCACCCCTCGCCCATGTCGCCCTCGTCTTCGGCGCCCCCGAGGAGTTCGCTCTCATGATGCTCGCATTCTCCACCTTCATCGGGCTCGGCGGCGATGACATCGCCAAAACGATCTTCTCGACTTGCATCGGGCTGGTGCTGGCCGCCGTCGGCCTCGACATCGTCTCGGGCGAGCCCCGCCTCATCTTCGGCGGCATCACGGGCTTCATGCATGGCATCAACTTCCTCGTGCTTGCCATCGGCATCTACGGCATCGGCGAGATGCTCTGGACCATCGAGGAGAACCGCAAGGCCGGCGGTGTCAGCATGCTCTCGGAGGCCACAATCACCCTCAAGCGCACCCTCCAGAGCCTCAAAGAGCTCCTCGCCACCTGGCGCACGCTCATCATGGGCTCGTTTCTCGGCTATTTCGTCGGCATCCTGCCCGCAGCCGGCGCCACGCCTGGTTCACTCATGGCCTATGGCGTCGCCAAGCAACTCTCGCGCAAGCCGGAAAAGTTCGGCAAAGGTGCACTCGATGGCGTCGTCGCCCCCGAATCGGCCAACAATGCCGCCTCGACGGGCTCGATGCTGCCCATGCTCACCCTCGGCATACCCGGCTCGCCAACAACGGCAATCCTGTTGGGCGGCATGGTCATCTGGGGGCTTGAGCCGGGCCCGCGTCTCTTTGTCGATCACAGCAATTTCGTCTGGGGTCTCATCGCAAGCCTCTATGCCGCAAACCTCTTTGCGGTCGTCATCAACATTGCCTTCATCCCCCTCTTCATCTGGGTGCTCAAGCTGCCGTTCACGATCCTGGCGCCCATCATCTTCGTGCTCTGCCTCGTCGGCGGCTATGCCCCCACCCAGGATCTCCACGATGTCTGGCTGATGCTCGTCTTCGGCTTTGTCGGCTATCTCATGCGCAAGCTGGACTATCCGCTGGCGCCGGCTGTGCTTGCGATCGTACTCGGGCCCCTCGCCGAGCCGGCGTTGCGCCAGTCGCTGCTGATCGGCAACGGCTCGTTTGCGATCTTTTTCAACCGTCCCTATTCGGCGGTCATCATGACGACAGCCCTCATTCTCATCGCCTTGCCCATTGTCAGGCTGGTGCTCGCCCGCCTTGGCCTTGGGGGCAATCGGGCGCGGCCACCGAGATCGGACGAACCGTGAACGGGTTGGGCTTGCTTTGGTTGGAGGAGCCGCTTAGAATGTGGCATAATGTATACCAGCAAGCGGTTGGTAGGCATGCGAACAACTGGATGGACGCGAAACCAGCCCGTCGCACGGTACGTCCGAGCCACACGGCAGGTAGGCGCACCAACGGCCGGGTGGGCGCGAAACCGTCCGCTCGCGTGGCGTGTGCGGACCACGCGGCGAGCAAGTGTGCAGACGACCGGATGAGTGGGAAACCATATCGTCGCGTGGCGTGTGCGAGCCACATGGCAGGCAAGCGCACCAACGGCCGGATGGGAGAGGAACCATCCCGTCACATGGCATGTGCGCACCACGCGACTGGTAAGCGTGCAAACAACTGGATGGGCGAGAAGGCTGCTGATCAGGGGCGAGATGCCGATGCACGGCTTTGCGGCTGATCTCGACCGGCTGCAAAGCAACCGGCTACGGAGCAACTGAATGCTCACCGAACGGAGCGGAGGCTGGCCCAAGAGCAATCGGGCGCGCTCAAAAGGTTGAGATACGCTCTAGAGGTTCGGACATGTGCTAAAACCCACACGCGTGACGAAACGCATATCACAGAGCAAAAGTAAAAGCACAGACGCGTGCACGTGCTCAAGAAAGATTCACGTACCCAAGAAAGAAAAGAACGGAACCACTACGGGGCAATCGCCGATGGCCAATCTGACATTGCAAATCGAGCCGATTCGATCGGATTTCTCGCTCAAGATGCGCATCTATGACAGCCTGCGCAATGCCATCATGAATATGAACATTTATGACGACGATGCGGAGCTGCGCCTCGATGAACGAAAATTGTCCGAGCAGTTCGGCATTTCGCGCACACCCTTGCGCGAGGCGCTGGCGCGGCTCGAGCAAGAGGGGCTTGTCGAGATACAGCCGCGGCGCGGCGTCTTTATTGTCCGCCGCTCGAAGGCCGAGATCCTCGAGATGATCACCGTCTGGGCGGCCCTCGAGAGCATGGCGGCGCGATTGATCACCGAGCGTGCAAGCAACGAGGAGATCGCAGAGCTGCGCGACCTCTTCTCCACATTCGATGGCGAGGAGGTGCGCGCCCACATCGACGAATACTCCGACGCCAATATCGCCTTTCATCAAAAGATCATCGCCATGAGCGGCTCTGAGCTCATCGCCGAGATCACCGATCGCCTGCTCCACCATGTCCGTGCCATCCGCGCGCGCACCATTTTCGAGAAGGATCGCGCCAGCCGCTCGATCGTCGATCATATGCACATCATCGAGGCGCTTGAGGCACGCGATGCCGACCTCGCCGCCAAGCTCGTGCGCGAGCACACCCTCAACTTGCGCGACCACGTCGAGCGCTATGTCGATCTCGACTAAACGGAAGCCGGAAATCAGAAGCCGGAAATCAGAAGCCGGAAGCCAGAAATCGGAAGGCGGAGCGCGGTCGCTGAGGCAACGCAGGCGCAAATGGCCATAAAGAGATGGGAAGACGAAAATGTCGACGAGCACGAGTGACATTCTCAAGGCCAAGTCCCGCGACGGCTCGGTCATCTCGGGCGGGCACCTGGTCGCCAAGGCGCTCAAGAACGAGGGGGTTGATACCATCTTCACCCTTTGCGGCGGCCATATCATCGACATTTACGACGGCTGTGTCGATGAGGGCATTCGCATCGTCGACGTGCGCCACGAGCAAGTGGCCGCACACGCCGCCGACGGCTATGCGCGCCAGACGGGCAAGCTCGGCTGCGTGGTGACGACGGCCGGGCCCGGCTGCACGAACGCCGTCACAGGCATCGCCACCGCCTTCCGCTCGGAGAGCCCGGTGCTCCATATCGGCGGCCAGGGCGCGCTTACGCAGCACAAGCAGGGCTCGCTCCAGGACCTCCCCCATGTCGATCTGATGGCCCCCATCACCAAGTTCTCGGCCGGTGTCCGTTCCACCGAGCGCATCGCCGACATGGTGGCGATGGCCGTGCGCGAGGCCTATGCCGGCGCTTGGGGGCCGAGCTATCTTGAGATCCCACGCGACATCCTCG
>WGBL01000448.1 GCA_015494375.1 Hyphomicrobiales bacterium
GGGTTTCTTGCGCGCCTGCCGTTAGAGCATCCCTGAGCGCAGTTTAGCGATTTGGCAATGGGACTTAACTTTTTCGGAATCCACTGAAGTCGCGATACCTAAGAAACCTGCCCGGTTTGCCTTGGCGATCGCCGAAGGCGGCGGGGCTGTCCTCACCGTCGATGGTCGAGCCCGCAGTCATGGTGAGCGCAATGCCGCCCTTGGCCTTCTCGGCGCAATAAAGCCGATAGCGCTCTTTCGGCAGGCTGTGCTCGGAATAGGCCGGCTCGTGGGCCGTCGAGATAATCCGGTTCTTGAGCCGGAGGTGTTTGAGCTCATAGGGCTCGAGCAACGGATCGCCCCCCGCCATGGCCATGCCTCTCAAGTCATGCCTCTCAACTCATGCCTCTCAAGTCGTGCCTCTCAAGTCTCGCTCGGCGTTTGCCCTCCCCTGTCATCGCTGCGATAGCGGTTTTCGGTGCGCTCGGGCACACTTGCTTGCGCCACGTTGCCACCTGCGAGCGACTCGGCGAACTCGGCACTGTCTCCGCCAATGCGGACGAACAGATTGACGAGCGCAAGAAGGCCGATGGAGCCAAGAACGGCAAAGGTGACCACGGTCGCGCCCGAGCCTGCAAAGCGGACAAAATAATCGACAATGAGATCGTACTTGAGCACCGCCACCGCACTGGCGACGACACCGGCAATCTTGCCGACCGCTTCGAGCGATTTCTCATAGCGGTGGTAGAAGAAGAACAAAAGCAAGAGCCCCCAGGCCCCGAAGATGATGCTGAATCCGGGCCCCAGATAGCGAAACACGCTGTTGCCCGTATTGCCGTAGAGCACCGCGGCCGACTGCAAGAAGGCATGGTTCATGATGGGCCAGAACAGCATGGCAAAGGCGCCAATGAGCACACAACGCTCGATCCGCCGCACCTTGTCCTTGTAATGCTCAAGCACGGCCTTTCGCCGCACCGCCAGAAGGATGCCGACAATCAGCAGAACAAGGAGAAAAAAGACTTTGAGCGGCAACAAATTGTTGTGAACGAGCCCGGTCAGAGAGCGGTTCTCAGGCTTGCGCTCATAGGCCGAGCTCAGAAAGCGCACAAACCTCTTTTGCGCCTGACAGCATTGGGCGGCGGTCGAGAAGGTCGCGCGGTTTGGCGGCAGCCGGTCGGTCACAAAACAAAAGCGCCTGGCCGCAAGTTCGGCAGGCGGTTCGAGGAATGGGTCGGGCTCACAATCGCGCGCAAATGCCGACAGCCCGGTGCGCCCGCCACTTACCACGCGCACATTCCTGAGAGCGCTGAGAACGGGCAGGCGCCGGCAACGCGTACCACCGTCTTCGCAGCCCGGGGGCTCGCCCCGATCCTCAGTGAGGACCTGAGGCTTCACTTCCCAGATTGTCCTTTCGGTGCCCTGCAAGAGCACCCACGAGATGCCATAGGAGGCCGCCGCAATGGCAAGGAAGCCCACGACAAAGCGCAGCCGCCCATAGGGGATGTGATGCCAATACAGATCGGTGAAGGCGCTTGTGGGCAAGTAAAACGCCGCCAGCGCAACGATGCCGAATGTGGGAAAGAAGACGAAGAGATGGCTGTAGAAGGCGGCGAGCGCGAACCATTCCGTGGTGCGAAACTCGTATATGAGGGCGCCGGTCGTGGCAAGAAACGACACGCCGAGGACGAAAAACACGAAAGCAACAAACGCCCGCGCACCGATCGACATCTCGCACCCTCATCCTTCCCCAAAGCAACCACTTCTCTAGCCGGCAATGCCACCGCCATTTTGTTGCACGCCTCAGGGCTCGGGCTCAAGCTCGTCCCATACGCCCGAGCTTGATGGTACGCACGCAAAGACCTATGGTCGCCCCAATTGGGGCGAATTTGGATCAAAGGCCCATTCACGTGCTTCGAGGCCGGGCGAGGTCGGGCGTGGCCGTTGAGGCGGATGAGGCGGATGAGGCGGACGAGGCGGGGCGTGGCGAATGCGGCCCATGAGACCGGGCGTTGTTGATTGATGAGGCCGATGAGGCCGATGAGATCGCGTGTGGCGGATGGATGAGGCGGAAGAGGATTGAGAGGATGTTCAAGGGCTCGATTGTGGCGTTGATCACCCCGTTTCGAGGCGAAGGAGTCGACGAGAAGGCATTCCAAGACCTCGTCGAGTGGCAAATCAGCGAGGGCACCAATGGGCTCGTTCCCGTGGGCACCACAGGTGAGTCGCCCACCCTCAGCCATGCCGAGCACAAACGGGTGATCGAGCTCACGATCGAGGTGGCCAGGGGTCGCGTCCCGGTGATTGCGGGGACGGGCTCGAACTCGACCACCGAGGCGATTGAATTCACCCGCCATGCCAAGGCGGCTGGCGCCGACGGCGCGCTGGTTGTGGCGCCCTACTACAACAAGCCATCTCAAGAGGGCCTTTACCGGCACTACAAGGCAGTGGCCGAGAGCGCCGACATCCCCATTATCATCTACAACATCCCGGGCCGCTCGGTTATCGACGTCTCGGTCGAGACCATGGCGCGCCTCTTCAAAGACGTCCCCAATATCGTCGGCGTTAAGGATGCGACGGCCAACCTCGCGCGCGTCTCGCGCCAGCGCCAGGCGATGGGGCCCGAGTTCATCCAGCTCTCGGGCGAGGACGCCACAGCTTTGGGGTTCAATGCCCACGGTGGGCAAGGCTGCATCTCGGTCACGGCCAATGTGGCGCCCAAACTCTGTGCCGAGTTCCAGGCGGCCACACTCGCCGGCGACTATGCCAAGGCGCTCAGTATCCAGGACCGCCTTATGCCGCTCCACGATGCGCTCTTCATGGAGCCGAGCCCGGCGCCCGTGAAATACGCCGCATCAAGGCTCGGGCTCTGTGCCCCCGACACGCGCCTGCCGCTCGCCCCCGTTACCGAGGCGACGCGGGAGGCGGTCGATGCGGCGCTCCGCCATGCCGGTCTCCTGAGCGCCTGAGGGCCGCCCGATGGCCAAGCCGGCAGGGGCCAAGAGCAAACCCGCGGGTGGCAGATCGTCGGGTGGGAGCAGAAACTCGAAACTCGTCGCCGAGAACCGCAAGGCGCGTCACAACTACCTCATCGAGGAGACCGTCGAGGCGGGCCTTGCGCTCCTGGGCAGCGAGGTCAAGTCCTTGCGCGCGGGCAAGGCCAACATCGCCGAGGCCTATGCCGCCGAGGAAGACGGCGAGATGTGGCTCATCAACGCCCATATCGCCGAATACCCCCAAGCCGGCCGCTTCAATCACGAGCCGCGGCGCAAGCGCAAGCTGCTTTTGCACAAGCGCGAGATCGCCCGGCTCATCGGCGCGGTCCAGCGCCAGGGCATGACGCTCATACCCCTCAAGCTCTATTTCAACGAGCGCGGCATCGCCAAGCTGCTCCTGGCGCTCGCTCTCGCGCTTGTCGTGGAGCTTCTTGCCCTTGGCGAGCGCGCCCGCGA
>WGBL01000449.1 GCA_015494375.1 Hyphomicrobiales bacterium
GGGGGAGCCCCCGAGGGGAAAAGGGGGAGTGGAGAGCTGGAGCGCACGAGGCGGTTGCCGCTGATGCGGGACTGAGCGCCGGAGGGAAAGGGGGAGGAAGGCATAGCCTCCCGCTCGCCGGGGCTTGCGCGCCAAGGGCCGGAACATGACCAGCAAATGCATGAATGCATGAGAGCGAAACACCAAAGTGAAATATGAAGGAAGGGATTTGAAATGAACGACACAGCCCGCAGCCCACGCGGCTATCAGGCCGGCGTGAAGGAGTATCGGGAAACCTACTGGGAGCCCGACTATACCCCCAAGGACAGTGATATCCTCGCCTGCTTCAAGATCACGCCGCAGCCCGGTGTGCCGCGCGAGGAAGCGGCGGCGGCCGTGGCGGCCGAATCCTCGACCGGCACCTGGACGACCGTCTGGACCGACCTCTTGACCGATCTCCAGTACTACAAGGGCCGCGCCTACGCCATCGAGGACGTGCCCGGCGATGATGAATCCTACTATGCCTTCGTCGCCTATCCCATGGGGCTCTTCGAGGAGGGCTCGGTGGTCAACGTCTTCACCTCGCTCGTCGGCAACGTTTTCGGCTTCAAGGCCGTGCGGGCGCTCCGGCTCGAGGACGTGCGCTTTCCGCTCTGGTTCGTGACCACCTGCGACGGTCCGCCCCACGGCATCCAAGTGGAGCGTGACAAGCTCAACAAATACGGCCGGCCGCTTCTCGGCTGCACCCTGAAGCCCAAGCTCGGCCTTTCCGCCAAGAACTACGGGCGCGCCTGCTATGAAGCGCTCCGGGGTGGTCTCGACTTCACCAAGGACGACGAGAATATCAACTCGCAGCCGTTCATGCGATGGCGCGATCGCTTCCTCTACATCCAGGAAGCCATCGACCAGGCCGAGGCGGAGACGGGCGAGAAAAAAGGCCACTACATGAATGTGACCGCGCCCAATGTCGAGGAGATGTACAAGCGCGCCGAGTTCGCCAAGGAGCTCGGCACCAAGATCATCATGAGCGACTATCTGACACTCGGTTGGGCGGCGCATTCGAGCCTGTCGAAGTGGTGTCGCGACAACGGGCTTTTGCTCCATGTCCACCGCGCCATGCATGCGGTGATCGACCGCCATCCCAAGCACGGCATCAATTTCCGCGTCCTCACAAAGCTCCTGCGGCTCCTCGGCGGCGATCACCTCCACTCGGGCACCGTCGTCGGCAAGCTCGAGGGCGATCGCGCCGCCACCCTCGGCTGGATCGACATGATGCGCGATCGCTATGTCAAGGAGGACCGCGCGCGCGGCATCTTCTTCGATCAGGACTGGGGACAGATGCCGGGCCTCTTCCCCGTCGCCTCGGGCGGCATCCACGTCTGGCACATGCCGGCGCTTGTCACCATCTTCGGCGACGATGCCTGCTTGCAGTTCGGCGGCGGTACGTTGGGCCACCCTTGGGGCAATGCGGCGGGCGCGGCCGCCAACCGCGTCGCGCTCGAGGCGTGCGTCAAGGCCCGCAATGAGGGCCGCGAGCTCGAGAAGGAGGGCAAGGACATCCTTACGGCCGCCGCCAAGCATAGTCCCGAGCTCAAGATCGCCATGGAGACCTGGAAGGAGATCAAGTTCGAGTTCGACACCGTCGACAAGCTCGATGTGGCCCACCGCTAGAGCCGGGGCCTCTTCGAGGCCCCCGCTGTCATGCCCGAGTACCCGCTTTTGCGGGGACAGGCTGGCCGGGCATCCCGGGACGAAAACCACAGCGCTGCCGTCATTCATCCGGCCCATGGGGCCCAAAATCGGCACGCTGGCAATCGAGAACAAACGATCGAGGAATGATAATATGAGCGACGTGCAAGACTACCCTTCGCGCATCTCAGATCCCAACAGCCGCAAAATGGAGACATTCTCCTACTTGCCGCCGATGACGGACGAGGAGCTGCGCAAGCAGATCAAATACATCGTCGACAAGGGCTGGAACCCCGGCATCGAGCATGTCGAGGCGGATCGCGCGCGCGATACCTACTGGTACATGTGGAAGCTGCCGATGTTCGGCGAGACAGATGTCGACGCCATCCTCGAGGAGGTGGAGAACTGCAAGCGCGCCAACCCGGGCCACCATGTCCGGCTTATCGGCTATGACAATTATCGCCAGACGCAAGGAACGGCGATGGTCATCCACCGCGCGCCGATCGAGGTTTGACCCACCCGGAGGCGGGAGAATCCGGGGTGACGGCCTCCTGACGGAAAAAGGGAGGGGAAAGCGACACGCGGGGGCCATGGGGGGCCATGTGCTCTCGCGTGTCGCCTGGTAGCCACTCCCACCAGCCCCTAAGGATCGGAACATGAACGACATGAGCGATAGCAAGAGCGCCGAGACCGATCGGGCGCAATTCATGGTCAAGGCCGAGCCCTACTATCGGCCGGTTGCCGATGAGATCGAGCGCTACAGCGCCGCTTACGACGTGCGCATGCCGGTGATGCTCAAAGGCCCCACGGGCTGTGGCAAGTCGCGCTTTGTCGAATACATGGCCTGGAAGCTCCAAAAGCCGCTCATTACGGTGGCATGCAATGAGGACATGACGGCGGCCGATCTCGTCGGGCGGTTCCTGCTCGATGTCAACGGCACCCGCTGGCAGGACGGCCCGCTCACGACCGCAGCGCGGATCGGCGCCATCTGCTATCTCGACGAGGTGGTCGAGGCGCGCCAGGACACGACCGTTGTCATCCATCCGCTCACCGACCATCGCCGGCAGCTGCCGCTCGAGAAGAAGGGCGAGCTCATTGACGCGCATCCCGACTTCCAGATCGTCATTTCGTATAACCCCGGCTACCAGTCGCTCATGAAGGACTTGAAGCAGTCGACCAAGCAGCGCTTCGGCGCCATGTCCTTCGATTTTCCGCCCCCCGAGGTGGAGGCCGAAATCGTCGCCCACGAGGCAGGCGTGGATGCGGGCATTGCCGAGAAGCTCGTCCAGGTGGCCGAGCGCTCACGCAACTTGAAGGGCCATGGCCTCGATGAAGGCATGTCGACGCGACTGCTCATTTATGCCGGGCAACTGATCGTCAAAGGCATCGCGCCCATTGCCGCCTGCCGGATGGCGCTTGTCGAGCCTCTGACCGACGACCCCGACATGCGCGACACCCTCGAGGCCGCCGTCAACACATTTTTTGGCTGAGCCGACGGCGCATGCTCCGACTGAGACAAAGCGGGCGCTGGTTGAGCCAAGGGAATGTGTCCGTCGACGTTCGTGCGGAATTGGTGAGGAAGCGCCCATGACCGTCGCCCTTGAAGACTATCGCGAAGAACTGGTGGCCGCCGCGCCCGAGCTGGCCGACACGCTCGATGCCACCGTCCATGAGGCGGCGCGGATCATGTCGCCGCAGGGGCTCAAGGACTATCTCGACGGCGCTCGCGCGATTCTGAGCCTCGGCAAGGGGCCCGCGCTGCTTGTCACATACCTCGACGAGATGCCGCAGGTGGCCAAGGAATGCGGCGAGGATGCCATTCGCGATGTCGTGG
>WGBL01000450.1 GCA_015494375.1 Hyphomicrobiales bacterium
AGATGTGTATAAGAGACAGCCCCAGAAAACCAAAAATGTGGCTTTGCCAAGTCTTACGCTGGATCCTCGGGTCGCGTGATGGGGCTTCGCCCCACACGGCCCGATGATGACCTCGAAGAGCGCTCGCGGCGCTTTTGTTTGCGTCATCGCCGGCTACGCGCTTTCGCGGGCACAGGCTCCGACCCGGCGATCCAGGGCCAGGAGCCGCAGCGGTCTTGAACTGCCGCTCTGGATGCCCTGAACCCGGTGACCACAACCTCACCTCTCGAGGAGGCGTCGGGCGATCACCTGGGCCTGGATTTCCGATGCACCTTCGAAAATCGAAAGAATCCGGGCATCGCAGAGAACGCGGCTTATGGGAAACTCGAGAGCAAAGCCGTTGCCGCCGTGGATTTGCACGCCGTTGTCGGCGGCCGCCCACGCCACCCGCGCCGCCAGCAGCTTGGCCATGCCCGCCTCGAGGTCCGAGCGCCGACCGCTGTCCTTCTCACGTGCGGCATAGTAGGTGAGCTGGCGCACGAGATGGATCTCGGCCGCCATCATGGCGATCTTGTCGCCAACGCGCGGAAAGGCGATGATGGGCTTGCCGAACTGAACCCGCTCGCTGGCATAGCCGAGCGCCAGATCGAGCGCCGACTGCGCAACACCCGTGGCGCGGGCCGCGGTCTGGATGCGCGCCGCCTCAAAGGTCTGCATGAGCTGTTTGAACCCTTCGCCCTCGCGCCCACCGAGAAGGTTCGCGACGGGCACCGCAAAGCCATCGAAGGAGAGCTCGAACTCCTTCATACCGCGGTAGCCGAGCACCTCGATCTCGCTGCCGCTCAGCCCCGCGACGGGGAAAGGGTCATCGTCACTGCCGCGCGGCTTTTCCGCCAAAAGCATCGAAAGCCCGCGATAGCCCGGCTCGCGCGGATCGGTGCGAACGAGGATTGTCATCAGGTCGGCGCGGACCGGATGTGTGATCCAGGTCTTCTGGCCGGTGACGCGATAGACACCACCGTCGCGCACCGCGCGCGTCTTGAGCGAGGCGAGATCGGAGCCGGTATTGGGCTCGGTGAAGACGGCCGTGGGCAACACCTCGCCAGTTGCAATGCGCGGCAGCCAATGGGCCTTTTGCGCATCGGTGCCGCCCGAGGCGATGAGCTCGGCGGCAATCTCAGAGCGCGTGCCGAGTGAGCCGACCCCGATATAGCCACGCGAGAGCTCTTCGGAGACGACGCACATCGCCACCTTGCCGAGGCCGAGCCCGCCATGCTCCTCGGCGATGGTGAGGGCGAAGACGCCAAGCTCGCCCATCTTCGCGATAACGGGCATCGGCACATAGGCGTTGGCGAGATGCCAGCCATGGGCATGGGGTGCGACCTCGGCAAGGACGAAACGGCGCATCTCCTCGCGCATGGCATCCAGCGTCTCATCGAGGCCCGGGTCGCCATAGGTCAGCGCGCCATCATGGGCGCGCATGAGCGCGACGAGGGCGCGCCGGGCCGCCGCCGTGTTGCCCGCCGCAATGAGGCGGCCGAGCGCGCCCACCCTCAAGGCGCTGCACGCATCGTCATCGAGCCCCAGATCAGCGGGCCGCACCATCTCGGCCTGGCTCATGGGAATGCCGCCAGCGATGTGAGCAGCATAGGCGCCAGCCGCGACTTGGCTCAGAAGCGCCTCGAGTTCGCCGAAACGTCCGGTCTCATCGAGGCGGCTGGCATAGGTGGCGAGCTGCCGGATCGCTTCGACATAGGTCGCAAGCCACGCCAGCCCATGCGCTCTGTGCTGCTCGGCCTCGAGGCGGGCCGTGTCGATGCGCCCCTCGTCATCATTGCCCGCGAGCCGCGCCCGCAAGGCGGCCCTGGCCCGATCAAGCAAGGCGCCACACTCTTCGGCCGCCTCACCCAGCAGGCCCACCAGATCGTCGAGCACAACGGCCTTCTCGCTCTCCGCCCTGACAGTCATCTCTTCCATTCTCCTTGAGAGGCGCTTGTTATTCTCCTTGAGAGGCGGCGAGCCTTTCATCGCGATGGCGCCGTGAGGGCAGACGGGCGCATAGCTGCTCAGCCGTCGCCACGGCCGTAGCGGAGCAGCCGCACAAGATAGTCGACGAACTCGGGGCCTTTGCGGGGCTCGAGCGTGGGCGCATGGTCCTTTTGCTCCTGCTCCTCTTTGGGTTGGGGCACCACCGGTGCGTCAGCGACTGCGGGCTCGCCATGGGAAGGCAACGGTTCGCCGGCGCGCGCCGAGGCCGCAGGCGGGACGGCCGGGTGCTCAGTTGCAGGCGACTGCTGAGTTGCGGCTAACCGCTCGGTTTGAGCCTGAGGCAAAGTCTGGGCGGGGTCCGGCCGCAGAGTAGCGTCCTTGTCGCGTTGCCCCAAGGCCGTCTGCGGCCCGGCCGCCTCATCGGGCACAGTGCCCTCATCGACATTGAGCTCGCTGAGAGCGCGGAAGGTTGCGGCCGGCGCCAGCTCGAGGTCCGGCCCATCCTCAACAGCGGGAGCGGGCTGGGCCGCCGCGGTGATTTCTGTCGGCGGCTCTGGTTCGGGGCTCTTAAGCCCCTGGGCCATGGCATAGCGTGTCAACCGGCCCGTTGCGAGCACGGCTGCCTGCTCGATCCAGCCCTCGCGCGCGATCCGCTTGCCCAGCCCGAGCCGTTCGGCAACGGCCGCAACATCGGCCGCGGACCACGCGGCAATCTGCCGAAAGCGCGTGACATCCATGGCATGCAGCGCCCCCGCAAGCTCCTTGTCGATGCCCCGGATCTGGGTGAGATCATCGGGCGGCGGGGCCTCATATGTGCGCGGAGCCGCATGATCAGCCTCGAAGCTCGGTGCCGGCTTACCCCGCGGCTCGGGCCCTCCTGCTTGTACGTCGTGCTCGCTTGGGTGCACGAGCCTACTCTCACTCGTTTGACTCGTCTGGTCTGTCACACGCGCCTCACTTGTCCCAGCCGTCTCGCCCGCCCCACGAGTGTCGTTTGTGCCGGGCAATGTCTTTTCGTTCATGGCTCCAAGCGCCTTGCGCCATTGATTTGCTTGCTTGTTTTTCCGCGTCGCCTGTTTTCCCAGTTTGCATTGATTGGCGCGATTATCCTACACTCTCGCTTCTCTTCGGCCCCTCCATTCTACCGAAGCCCATCTCAATCGCGCCAGTGATCCAGTGATAATGCCGCGCGCGGGCGAAATCGAGCTATCCTTTCGGCGCTCCCTCGATCGGCTCTGCGCGCGGTGTTGTCGTGGAGGGGGAAGACGATGGAGGCGGCGCGCTGGGGGAATGCAATCGTCAACCGAGCGGCAAAAGCGGCACCTCGTTGATCTTCGTGTCTCAAAATCGCTTGCTCATGGCCGAAATATGAATCAGATTTGCTCAAACTTGAAACGCCAATTCTTAGACAAGCTACGAGGCAATATCCTATTCACTCTTTACTTGTTGCTTGATGTCATCGCCGGGCACCCGGCTTTGCGGGCACAGGCGCCGATCCGGCGATCCAGGGCCAGGAGTCGCAACGGTGGTTGTTTGTCGCCCTGCATGCCCGCGTCTGATCCCCGGGGCAGGCCCGAGGATGGGCACGACGACAGGGTGAGGTGCAACGACGGCGCATGTGTCTTGCGATTTGCCATCACCGGGTGCGGCCCGTTTTTTTTCAGCTCGGCGGCATAAGCCCTCTCACGCTCACACGGAGGTCCACGAGAGTGACAACACGGCAAGAGAGCTCCGGGACCGACCACTTCGACCTCGCGCGTCTCGCCGATGATGTGCGTGCAGGCGATCGCGCAGCCCTCGCACGCGCCATCACACTCGTCGAGAGCCGCCGCCCAGACCATCGCCACGCTGCCGCCGCGCTCCTCAAGGAGCTGATGCCCGAGACGGGTCGCGCCATCCGTCTTGGGCTCACCGGCAGCCCTGGTGTCGGCAAGTCCACCCTTATCGACCGGCTCGGCAGCCAACTCATCGCGGCCGGCCACCGTGTCGCCGTGCTTGCAATCGATCCCAGCTCCAACATCAGCGGTGGCGCGATCCTGGGCGACAAGACCCGCATGGCGGCACTCGCCCGAAGCGATCAAGCCTTCATTCGCCCCTCACCCACCGCTGGCACCCTTGGCGGCATTGCCGCGCGCACACGTGAGGCGATGTTGCTTTGCGAGGCCGCGGGCTACGACGTGGTCGTGGTCGAGACCGTGGGGGTGGGGCAGTCGGAAGTGGCGGTGGCCGATCTCGTCGATTTCTTTCTGGTTCTTGTCGAGCCAGGCGCGGGCGATGCCCTGCAAGGCCTCAAGAAGGGCGTGATCGAGCTTGCTGATCTCATCGCCGTCAATAAGGCCGATGGTCCCAACCGCGCGCCCGCCGAGCGCACGGCCGCCGAGTATCGCACCGCTCTTGGCCTGCTGGCGCCCAAGTCCCCCCACTGGCGGGCCGAAGTGATGACGGTCTCGGCGCGTGAGGGGCGCGGGCTCGATGCGCTTTGGCAGCGGATTGAGGCGCACCACGAGGTCATGCGCAAGACGGGCGCGCTTGACGACCAGCGACGCCGACAGGCCATCGGCTGGATGCGCAAACGTCTCGAAGAGCGCCTGTTTGAATACCTGCGCCACGACCCACGGCTTGCCCCCAAGGTGGCCGAACTCGAGGATCGGGTCGGCGCCGGCGCCATCACCCCCGATGAGGCTGTGGCGCGAATAGCCAAGGCGCTGGGGCTCGGTGACGACGCTCCCCGCCCCGATGGAGAACGCGCAGCACCTGAGAGCCGGTAGCTACGCGCCTGGAAACTGCGCGACCCCGCGCCTCGGAACACCGCATCAGGCCCTCCCACCAGGAA
>WGBL01000451.1 GCA_015494375.1 Hyphomicrobiales bacterium
CATTTTTCCATACTGTTCGATTGAGGGCCACGTCGGTGCAATCGTGAGCGGCGCAGTCGTGCGACCAACGAGACATGATCGATGATATAAATGGCAGCGGACGTTGGAACCAGCGGCAGACCATGGAGCAAATCGCCCGCTGGCACAAGAGAGGCGCACGCACGAGCGCTCGGCGCTCTTCCTCGTGGTCGTCGGTCGACGCGCAAGTCGTGCGGGCCGCGATGAGACGCGCCGTCGTCTCCGGGCGCTTCAAGCAAAGGGCAGACCAAGCAAAGGGCAGATGATGCAAAGGATGCAAAGATCTCAGAGCATAGGGCCTTGAGGGCAAAAGGGCCAATTGCGTTCACGCGAGGATCGTCATTGGTCATCAAGAGCAAGGTTGGTCATCAAGATCAAAAGAGAACAAGAGAGAAAGAAACAACAAGCCATGAACATGCAATCTTGGGCTGGGAACACCAAGGCTGTCCGAATCGTGGGCTTGGCCGCCGCCCTGGCCGCCCTGTTGGCCGCCCTTCCGGCCGCTTTTCTGACTATGGATGTGTTCTCAACAGCCGCGGCCGCCAAGCGCGAGACGCCCACCAGCAGAAGCCAGATCAAGCTCTCGTTCGCCCCCATCGTCAAGAAGGCGGCGCCGGCCGTTGTCAATGTCTATGTGAGGCGGCGCCTGCGCGAGTTCGTTTCACCCTTTTTCGAAGACCCCTTCTTTCGCCGCTTCTTCGGTCCCGAGCTCGGCATACCCCGCGAGCGTATCCAGAATGCGCTCGGCTCGGGCGAGACGATGACGCCCGAGGGCATCGTGGTTACCAACGATCATGTGATCAGGGGGGGCGGTGCAGCCGAGATCAAGGTCGCGCTCGCCGACAAGCGCGAGTATGACGCCCATGTCATCATGCGCGACGCCAATACCGACCTCGCGGTCCTCAAGATCGAGGGCGATGGCCGCAAGTTCCCCTATCTCGCCTTCGAGGACTCCGATGCCCTCGAGGTGGGCGATCTGGTGCTTGCGATTGGCAATCCCTTTGGTGTCGGGCAGACGGTGACGAGCGGCATCGTCTCGGCCCTTGCGCGGACGAGTGTCGGCAACGGCCGGGCGCAATTCTTCATTCAGACCGACGCTGCCATCAATCCCGGCAACTCGGGCGGGCCGCTTGTCGACATGAACGGCAAGGTGGTGGGCATCAACACGGCCATCTTTTCCAAGAGCGGGGGCTCGCTCGGGATCGGTTTTGCCATCCCCTCCAATCTCGTGCGCCTGGTGGTGCGGGCGGCGCTCGAGGGTGGCGAGATCCGCCGGCCCTGGCTCGGTGCGCGCCTTGAGGATGTCACCCGCGAGATCGCCGAGGCGCTGGGGCTCGAGCGGGTGGCCGGGGCGCTCGTTGTCGAGGTCATGCCGGGGAGCCCCGCAGCCCGGGCCGGCCTCAGGCCGGGCGATGTGATCGTCTCGGTCGATGGCCGCGAGACCGCCGATCCGCGCGCCTTCAACTATCGCTTTACCACCAAAGGCATCGGCGGTCATGCGACCCTTGGCGTTGTCCGCGAGGAGGGGAAGTTGCGGCTCCGAGTCCCGCTGATCGAGGACCCCGAGAGGGGTCGGCGCGAGGTGCGCAGATTAGAGGGCAACCATCCGCTGTCGGGAGCCGAGGTCGCCAATCTCTCCGACGCATTGGCCGAGGAGATAGGACTTGGCGAGAGGCGCGGCGTGGTGGTGCTTGCCGTCAGACGTGGCTCCATTGCGGCCCGCTATCGCATCCGGCCGGGCGATATCGTGGCAAGCGTCAATCGCCGGCGGGTGACGAGTACGCGTCAGCTCGCGCGCCTTCTGGCGCAGCGCCCAAGGGTCTGGCGCATCGCCATCAAGCGTCGTGGGCGCTATTTGCAGATGGTTGTGCCGGGCCGCCTGTGACTGAGATGGGGCACCGCCCGCCCCTTCACTTGGTCGCCCACAGTCATCCGCAGCGCTTGGATGTTTGGTTTGGACAAGCCGGAAAGGGCAAGCCATGGCCGACCTCTTCACCCATGCCGGCCCGGCAGATGAGGCCTCGCGCCCACTCGCCGATCGCCTGCGCCCCCAGAGCCTTGCCGAGGTTGTGGGCCAGGACCACATCCTCGGGCCCGATGGCGCACTGAGGCGAATGCTCGATGCCGGCCGGCTCGCCAGCGTCATTTTCTGGGGGCCGCCTGGAAGCGGCAAGACGACGGTCGCCTGCCTGTTGGCCAATGTTTGCGAGATGCGGTTCGAGCAGCTCTCGGCCATCCATTCGGGCGTCCAGGACCTGCGCAAGGCCTTCGAGCGGGCCGAGCGGCTGCGGGCCGACACCGGCCGCGGCACGCTGCTCTTTGTCGATGAGATTCATCGCTTCAATCGCGCCCAGCAGGATGCCTTTCTGCCGGTCATGGAGGATGGCACCATCACCCTCGTCGGGGCGACGACCGAGAACCCCTCATTCGAGCTCAATGGCGCGCTCCTCTCGCGCGCCCGGGTCCTCATTTTCCAGCGCCTCGACGAGGCGGCGCTCGAGGAGCTGTTGCAGCGCGCCGAACGGTTCATGGAGCGCAAATTGCCGCTCACACCTGATGCCCGCGCAGCACTCCGCACCATGGCCGACGGCGACGGCCGTGCGCTCATAAACCTGGCCGAGGAGGTGCTCGCGGCCGTGGGCGCAGGCGAGGCGCCGCTCGATCGCGCACGCCTCCTCGACCTCGTCCAGCGCCGCGCCCCCCTTTATGACAAGTCCTGCGACGGCCACTACAATCTTATCAGTGCGCTCCATAAGTCGGTGCGCGGGTCCGATCCCGACGCCGCCCTCTATTGGCTCGCGAGGATGCTCGCGGGTGGCGAGGATCCCCTCTATATCGCGCGGCGCCTTGTGCGCATGGCGGTCGAGGACATCGGGCTCGCCGATCCCCGGGCCCTTACGATCGCCAATGCCGCCAAGGAGGCCTACGACTTTCTCGGCAGCCCCGAAGGCGAACTGGCGCTTGCCGAGGCCACCGTCTATCTCGCCACGGCAGCCAAATCGAATGCCGTCTATGTGGCCTGGAAGCGCGCCCAAGGGGCGGCGCGTGAGCACGGCTCGCTGGCGCCGCCCAAGCACATCCTCAATGCGCCGACGAGGCTGATGGCCGAGGAGGGCTATGGCGAGGGCTATATCTACGACCACGACACGCCCGAGGGCTTTTCAGGGCAAGACTATTTTCCCGAGGAGATGGCGCGCAGGCGCTTTTATGAGCCGAGCGGCCGCGGCCTCGAGCGCGAGATTGCCGAGCGGCTTCGCCACTGGGCCCGGCTGCGCGGCGCGGGCGAGGATTGATTGCCGGCGCCCGGCCCCGGCCCCCTCGCCCGTCGCGGCGCATGGCGCACCTCCAGTGGGGTGGCGTCCAGTGGGGTGCGAGGCGCACGCTTTTTTCCTTTTGCTGCCAACTTGCGCGTGCTTATAGTGTTGCGCGCGAGACGCAGCCCGGGGGATCGGGCGCCCCGAGCCACGCCTGCTTAAGGACCAATGGGCTGCCCTGGGGATCGGGCACCGGTCCGGGATTTGGGTGCCGTTCCGGGGATTCGGCGCCGCTCCGGGATTTGATCGCTCCGGGATGATGGGGACGAACAGGGAAAGCGCGCCAGAAAGAAGCACGAGACCAGAACGCAGAAACAGAGCCAAAGGAAGGATGGCCCGTGGCAAAGCTCAAGTTCCGCACTCTCTGGCAGAACCATCCGACCAACCGGTCGAACCAGCTGCCGTGCCGCCTCGAGGATGGCCGCCCCACTTTTGCCAATCAGTGTGCCATTCGGCTCGGCGTCTGCCTGCGGCGCGGTGGTGTGCGGCCGGAGCAAATGCCAGGCATGATCCATTGCGGGGTGCACCCCTATGAGGAGATGCACTTTATACGTGCGCAGCAGTTCGCCGATCGCCTGGTCACGGCGGCGGCCAATATCGACGGCCTGGGGCCCGTTGAGAAACTGCGCAAAGACGAGCCGCGCGATTTTGTCAACGAGCTCTATGGTCGGCGAGGGCTCATCTTTTTCAAGGATTACTGGTCGCGACCGGGCGAGGCGGCCCGCGGCCAGGCCTCGGGAGATCATATCGACCTCTGGGATGGCTTTCGCACCACCGCCAGCTGGCTGATGGAATACTTCTCCTGGCTCGGCTACTATGGCGGTTATGACGGCGCCAAGGAGATTTGGTTCTGGCCCATCGAGGAATAGCTGAGGGCGCCACCGCGCCGGTGCGACGCCTGCTGGGCGTTGAAATGGCGCCTGGCAAGCTTGCCAGGCGGGGTGCCTTGGTCCCTCTTGGTCGGCACCCGATAGAGCGAGCAGGGAGAAAACCGCATCATGAAGATATTTCTTGCCCTCCTTGGGGCGGTGATCGGCGCCCTCGTTGGCGTCTTCTATCTCGGCTCACTGGCCGCCGACATCTACACCCGCTCGGTCGACTTCCAGAGTCCGACCCAGGCCGGCGACGCCCACGCCATGGCCTTCTTGGTCACGACGTTCCTCGCTATGATGCTTGGCTATTTCATCGGCTGGTTTTCGGGACTCATCATCCAGCGGAAAGACCAAATCTGAGCGAGCTGCGCAGAGCCGTAAAGCCGCTTGTCGTAACGGGTGCCTCCACCGATTGTCGCAATTGCCTTGCTCTCAATTGAGCGCTCATATTGTGCCCATTGTGCCCGGGCTCCAGACCGCCCGCCCCCCGCACCGAACGAGACCAAGAACGATCATAACCCAGGAGAAGTATCATGAACCAGGTCCACACAATCCCCTTGAGCCTGAATGGGATCGATAAGACGCCGAGCCGCCACAACCGTTTTCGTCGGCGGTTCAGCCTCCTGGTCATTGCTCTCTTCCTTGCCGCGCTTGCCGCGATGCCGCAATCGGCGTTCGCGCAGGTGAAGGAGCACAAGGTCGTCGTCCACGTCGACCAGAACGATCCCAAGGTCATGAACATGGCCCTCAACAACGTCCAGAATCTCGTCAACTACTACAAGGCGAAAGGCGAGAAGGTGACGGTCGAGGTGGTCGCCTACGGGCCCGGGCTCCACATGTTCCGCGCGGACACGAGCCCCGTCAAAGATCGCATCGCAACCATGTCGCTCGCGCTTCCCAACCTCAGTTTCTCGGCTTGCGGCAACACCCATCGCAAAATGAGCAAGAAGCTCGGCAAGCCGGTCACCCTTCTAAGCGAGGCCAAGATGGTGCCATCGGGTGTTGTCCGCATCATTGAGCTGCAGGAACAGGGCTACGCCTACGTGCGGCCCTGAGGCCGGTGGCAAAGAGTGCGACTGCGGCGCAACTTCACCGCACTGCGCAACGGACTTGGGGGGAGCGGATCATGGCGGCAGAGCTTGCATTTGGCCGCACCGGCAGCCAACGGCTCAATAATATTGAGGCCGAGCTTTACGAGCTCGCCATTCGCCTCGGCGAGGGGCGCGTCGCCGCAACCGGGGCCCTCGCCGTTGAGACCGGTGCACACACCGGCCGCTCGGCCGCCGACAAGTTCATCGTGCGCGACGACGAGACAGCGGATGCGGTCTGGTGGGACGCAAATGCGGCCATCACACCGGCCCAGTTCGATCTTCTGCTAGCCGATTTCAGGGCTCACGCCGGCACGCGAGAGCTGTTCGTGCAGGATCTCGAGGCCGGCGCCGACCCCGCCCATGCTGTGCCAGTGCGCCTTTACCTCGAGCGGGCCTGGCATGCACTCTTTATCAAGTATCTTCTCCGCGCGCCGTCCGCCAAGAACGGTCGCACCCGCACCCGCACGCCGCAGGCGCTGACGATCGTCAACCTGCCAAGCTTTCGCGCCGACCCGGCACGCCATGGGGTGCGCTCCGAGACCGTGATCGCCTGCGATTTCACGCGCAGGATCGTGCTCATCGGCGGCACGTCTTATGCCGGCGAGACCAAGAAAGCGGTCTTCACCTTTCTCAACTACGTCCTCCCGCAAGCGGGGGTGATGGCAATGCATTGCTCGGCCAATGTCGGCAAGGCGGGCGATGCGGCCGTCTTCTTCGGCCTTTCGGGCACCGGCAAGACAACCCTTTCCAACGATCCCGAACGGACGCTCGTGGGCGATGACGAGCATGGCTGGTCCGAGGACGGCATCTTCAATTTCGAGGGCGGCTGCTATGCCAAAACCATCAACCTCTCGCCTACGGCCGAGCCGCTCATCTACAAGGCCACCAACACCTGGGCGAGCATCCTAGAAAACGTCGTCCTCGACCCGGCCACGCGTGAGCCCGACTTCGATGACGACAGCCTCACGCCCAATGCACGCTCGGCCTATCCCTTGCGCTACATCGACAACGCCAGCGAGACGGGACGCGCCGGCCACCCCAGGAACATTGTCATGCTCTCGGCCGATGCCTTTGGTGTCATGCCGCCCATTGCCAAGTTGACCCCGAGCCAGGCAATGTATCATTTCCTCTCGGGCTATACCGCCAAGGTCGCAGGCACCGAGAAGGGGCTTGGTGACGAGCCCGTGGCGACATTCTCGACCTGTTTCGGGGCGCCCTTTATGCCGCGCCATCCGAGTGTCTATGGCAACCTTCTGCGCCACCTCATCGCCACGCACAATGTCGACTGCTGGCTGGTCAACACCGGCTGGACCGGCGGCAAATACGGCATTGGCGAGCGCATGCCCATCAAGGTGACACGCGCCCTTCTCAATGCGGCGCTCGGCGGCGCGCTCGCCAGGGCGCCCATGCGCCGCGATCCGACCTTCGGCTTCGAGGTGCCCCTCACGCTCGATGGCATCGACAGCACATTGCTCACCCCCCGCGACACCTGGCCCGATAGGGGCGCCTACGACGCCCAGGCGGCGGCGCTCGCACACATGTTTCGCGAAAACTTCAAGACCTTCGAGGCGGATGTCGATGCCGATGTCCGCGCTGCGCAACCGACCGCCCCGACGACAGCCTGAGCCGGGACGGGCAAACAAGCCAGAAACAAGCCGACACCAAACCGGCAAATGGCGCTCCCTTTGATCCAGCGGCAGGGGTCTGGCGACGAGAGGCCGACGGCGGGCACGGGCCATGGTGCTTGCGGGTCGAGGTCCACAGCCGCAAGAGCCCAAAGCGGTTCTTGCCAAGCCCGAGAAGCTGGTCTATTGCCAGTTGCACTGCTCAGTGAGGCCAGTTTTCACCAGGCCGGGTCTGCTTGACCGCCTTTGTTGGGCCGCGAGTGCACCATGCCCACACTTCCAGGCCCAGGAAGCTGCTGTAGCTCAGGGGTAGAGCACTCCCTTGGTAAGGGAGAGGTCGCGTGTTCAAATCACGCCAGCAGCACCATCGCCACCGTGCCTTCCCGTTTTCATTGAGCCCGGACGGGAGACCGGAAACCAGGAAGCCAAAAAACCGGCTTCCTGTCAGCTGTCATCTGGCCTCGCCCCACGCCTTCTTAACCAAAACTTGCGGTTGGGGGCTTTTGTCAGTTGAGTTATATTTTCAAATATGTCTCAACCTTTGAATGGGTTACGTAAAATTGCCACAAAATTGCCCCGACAGGGCCGCGGATTTGCCCTCGTTGCGGCGCCTCATCGGGAGCAGTTGATCGACGCCCAAGCAAGGCGAACGAGCCAAGCCGGGCCATCCAAGCCGGGCCATCCAAGCCGGGCCATCCAAGCCGGGCGATCCAAGGCGGGCGATCGGCAGGGTTTCAGGCCAGCGGGGTGGGTCGGGCCATCTGAAGGACCCCGAGTTTGGGGAAAGAGTAGTCGCAGCCGGCTCTTTCCCTTTTCGGAGCGGCGGGGTTTCCCCGCTTCCCCGCCGCTCCATTTGCCCGCCTTGCGATCTGCTTGCCACGCGATCTGCCTGCCATGAGTTCTTGCAGCCGATCGACCTCGCCGTGCGCAGCGCTCATCCGTAGAGGTTCCCTCCACACCAGGGCATAGTACACAAACCTTGACGGGGGACGTCAGCCAAGGGGGCGCGGCCAGCCGCTGCCGCTGGTCTGCCGCGGGGCGGGGTTTGCAGCAATCCCGCCCCGCAACGGCGACGTGTCGCTCCAGGCGTGCCGCTCCAGAAGAAGCTCTCGAAGAAATGCGGCCATCATTGTCTCCGGAAATCACAATTGTCTCCGGAAATCACAATCTTGCCCCGCGTTTCAGTCCGAGCCCCGAGCCGCCGGAGTCAGGCGTCAGGGGTCAGTTATCCGGCGTTACATGTCATGCCGCCGAGCCAAAGGATCGGGCCGTGGCGACTGATGGCAAATCGCGAACACACACGCGTCATGCCCGGTACTCCCTCGCGGTTAATGCGGCTCTACGGACGCACGGCGCTCTTGCAGGCGGCGCGGAGGGCCTGCCAGTCGCGGGGCGCAAGTGACGGCCGGGTTGGATACGCGCGGGCCGCGGCAAACAGGGCCTCCCGCTCGGGGGTCGGCGGATGGCTCGAGAGAAAGCGCAGCTTCTCGAGTGTCTTGAGCGTTGGGCTCTCCTTCTCCTTCTCGCGCATCCGGGCGAAGAAGGCGGCGAGCGGCTTGGCCGAGATGCCCGCCTGGCGCAGGAGCGCGAGCGCTTGCCGATCCGCCTCGCGCTCGGCGGCACGCGTATAGCGCAACTGTACGAGCAGTAAGCCGAGGCTTGCGAGTGTCTCCGAGCCGCCGACGAAAATCATTTCGGCGGCGACCGCAAGACCAAGTGAGCGCATGAGCGCCGTCTCGGGATGACGAGCGAGGCCATGGCTGAGCTCATGGGCCAGAACGCCCGCAATCTCGTCGGGCCCGCGGGCCTGATCAATGAGACCGCGCGTGAGCACCACGATATTCCCGGGAAGCGCAAAGGCATTGACGAGTCGCCAATCGACCAGGCGGATGTCGAATGCGTCGCCCTTGGCG
>WGBL01000452.1 GCA_015494375.1 Hyphomicrobiales bacterium
GTGCCGCCTGAACCATATCAGGAAAGCCGCGCGCACCGGCGCTCGCCGCCGCCCGCCAGAGCATGAGCCGCGCCGCATCGAGGCTTGTCGCCATATCCGCCAGCATCCACTGGAGCCCTTGGAACTCGGCGATGGGCCGGCCGAACTGCTCGCGGGTCTGGACATAGTCGAGCGCCAGCTCATAGGCTCCCTGGGCGATGCCGAGGGCCACCGTGCCGGCGCCTACGCGCTGGCCGTTATAGGCGTTCATGAGCCCGGCAAAGCCGCGCCGCATGCCCTCGGGCGGCACAATCACCATGTCGTCGCCCACCTCGAGATCGCGGAAATGGATTTCGGTCTCGGGAATGCCCCGGAGCCCCATCGCGGGCTCGCGCCTGCCGATAACGAGCCCCTCGGGCGCGCCCGTCTCGGGGTCGCGGACGACGATAAAGCCCGCAATGCCGAGCTCGGTGCCATCTTCGTCAAACGCGCGCGCAAAGACGAGATGGAGCCGCGAGACGCCGCCGCCGGTGATCCAGTGCTTGGTGCCGTTGAGAATCCATTTGTCGCCGCGTTTGTCGGCGCGCGTGGTCATCTCGGTTGCCGCCGAGCCCGCGCCCGGCTCGGTGATGCAGATGGCCGGCTTGTCGCCCGAGAGCACATGGCCGGCGGCGAGCTTCTTTTGGGCGTCCGAGCCGTATTTGAGGATGGCGCCAATGGCGCCCATGTTGGCCTCAACGACGATGCGGGCCGTGACGCCGCAGACCTTGGCCATCTCCTCGATGACAAGCACGACGTCGAGATAGCTGTGGCCCGGCCCGCCCAGCTCTTTGGGCACCGTCATGCCCATGAAACCGGCGGCCGTGAGCTTCTCGACATTCTCCCAAGGGTAGGCCTCGCTGCGGTCCACCTCGGCCGCACGCGGGGCAATCTCGCGGCGGGCCAGCGCGCGCGCTGCCTCTCGCAACTGTTGCTGCTCTTCGCTCAGCTCGAACATGATGCCCTATTCCTTGCTGTCGGTCGTCGCGCGCTCGATGACGGGGCTAGACACAATGCCGCGCGCCTTGAGCTCGGCGATCTTCTCGCTTTCCATATCCAGAAGCTCCTCGAGGATGTCATCGGAATGCTCGCCAAGGAGCGGCGGGAACCGCCGATAAGTGACTGGCGTCTCGGAGAAGCGGATGGGATTGGCGATGAGGTCCGCCTTCCCGCCCGCGATCTTCGGATCATGCATGGTAAGGCGCGTGCCACGCGCTTTGGCCTGCGGCTCGGCAAAGGCTTCCGGGATGGTGTTGATGGGCCCCGCCGGCACGCCCGCCTCGGCCAGCGCCTCGATCCAGTGGGCGCGAGGGTGCCTTGCCGTGCGTTCCGCCAAAATGGGGATCAAAGCATCACGATTCTTGATGCGCGCGGGGTTGGTGGCAAAGCGCGGATCTTGGGCGAGCTCGGGCACGCCTGCGATCTCGCAAAAGCGGCGGAATTGAGCATCGTTGCCGACCCCCAGCATGAAATGGCCGTCGCTCGCCGGGAAGACCTGATAGGGCACGATGTTAGGGTGTGCTGAGCCGCGCCGATGCGGGGTTTCTCCTGTCAGAAAATAATTGATGGCGTCGCTGCCGAGCCAGGAGAGCTGACTGTCGAGGAGCGCAATATCGATGTACTGGCCTTTGCCCGTCTCTCGCGCCCGCAGGAGCGCCGCAAGAACGGCAATGCCCGCCTGGAGGCCGCAAAACATGTCGGCAATGCCCACGCCCACCTTCATCGGCTCGCCGTCCGCCTCGCCCGTGATGCTCATGAGCCCGCCCATGGCCTGGACGATGGCGTCATAGCCGGGGCGATGCTTGAGCGGGCCCGTCTGACCAAAACCCGTGATCGAGCAGTAGACGAGGCGCGGATTGAGAGGTGCCAGGTCGTCGTAAGCAAGGCCGTATTTGGCAAGCCCTCCGACCTTGAAATTCTCAACAAGCACGTCCGCTTGCGCGGCCAGACGGCGCACGATTTCTTGGCCTTCTGGCTTGGAGATATCGAGGGCGAGCGAGCGCTTGTTGCGATTTGCGAAAAGGAAATAGCTGGACCAGTGCTGGGCTGTGCCGCCCTCGCCGTGGGTGAGCGGCGCAGCGGCCTCGAGAAACGGCGGCCCCCAGGCGCGGGTGTCATCGCCGCGGCGGGGATGCTCGACCTTGATCACATCGGCACCGAGATCGCCGAGGAGTTGCGTCATGGTCGGGCCGGCGAGTATGCGGCTCAGGTCGAGGACGCGCACCCCTTCGAGAGGCCCGCACGGCTGGTCGCTGACGGTTTCAGCCGCATTCGCTGGCGTCGCATCCGCACCCTCGAGCAGCCCGCCCGGCTGATCGCCTCTCGTCACCGATCGCCTCCCCGGAAACCGTTGTTCTTGAGCCTTTCTAACGCATTCCGAGCGCAAGCCTTAGTTGGAAATTCTTCTCTGCGCGTTTGGCAAAACTCAAGTTGCCAGGTCTGCCCGCTCATTGCGAGCCGCAAGCACCTGGGTGACAAGCACAGGCGCGGCAACGACGAGGGCCAGCAAGTCGCTGCCCCCGCTCGGGGCCACCAGCATCAATCCGGCCGCGCCCATCAGCACTCGGAAGACCCCGTTGAGCGGCGCCAAGAAGTATCCGGTAACAGCCGTCGCGATGGCGAAAACACCAATTGCACAAGTGAGCGAGACCTGCAGGAACGAAAGCAGCGTAAAGTGCTCGGGCAGCACGATGAGCATGGTGGGGGCATAGACGAACACCATCGGCACCATGAGTTTGCCGAGCCCGAGAGTGAAGGCGGAGACACCGGTGCGGAACGGATTGGCCCCCGCAATGCCGGCGGCTGCATAGGCCGAGGCGCAGACGGGCGGCGTGATCTCGGAGATGACGCCATAGTAAAGCACAAACATGTGGCTTGCGAGCGGTGGCACCCCCAATTGCGCAAGCGCCGGCTGAGCGACGGCGGCGAGCATGATGTAAAGCGCCGTGGTCGGCAGCCCGGCCCCCATCAGGATGCACGCCATGGCGACAAGCACCAGCGACAAAAAGAGCTGGATGTTGGCGAGTTGGAAGGTCTCGGCCGGGATCCAGGAAAGGATGGGCGCCAGAGCTTCGGCCATCTCGCGGGCACCGTTCGTCACCATAAAGCCCATGCGAAAGCCGACGCCCGTCGTATTGATGACCCCGACAACGATGCCCACGGCGGCCGCGGCGGCGCCCACGGCGAGTGCGTATTGCACGCCCAGATTGAAGCTGTCGAGGAGCTCGGAGAAGGGCTGGCGCTCGCGCTTGTGCAAGAGGCCGATGATAATGCAGAGGCTGACGATGCTTGCGAGCTGCCAGGAGAAGACCTGATTGTAGAAGGTGTTATAGGCGACAAAGCCGAGGGCGGCCGCAGGAATCAGCAGCGAAAGCGGCTTTTTCGGTGTCACAAAGCCCACAATGATGCAGAGCGTAATGCCGATAAAGGCAGACATGTAGGGCGTATAGCCCGAAAAGAGCACATAGATGAGGGCGACAAGCGGCAGCACCGTGGGCCAGTCCTCGCGCCAGACCCGGGCGAACTGCGGAAGCCGCTCGGGCGCATAGCCCTTAAGGCCCAGCCGCTTGGCCTGGAAGTGCACAATCGAGATGACGCCCACATAGTGCATCATGGCCGGCACGATCGCTGCAATCACGATCTGGGTATAGGGCATCTCGAGGAACTCGGCCATGATGAAGGCGGCTGCGCCCATGATGGGGGGTGTGATCTGCCCGCCCGCGCTTGCCGCCGCCTCGACGCCGCCGGCGAAGTGCCCGGGATAGCCGAGCCGCTTCATGTTGGGGATGGTGAGCGAGCCGGTGGACACGGTGTTGGCGATCGAGGAGCCCGAAATCGTGCCGAAAAAGGCCGATGAGATGACGCTCACCTTGGCCGGGCCGCCCGTATAGCGGCCCGCCAGGATCATCGCGTTGTCGATAAAGAACTGCCCGAGCCCCATGCGCTGGGCGACAACACCGAATAGGACGAAATGAAAGACGACCGTGGAGACGACCCAGAGGGTCACGCCAAATATGCCCTCCTGGGGAAAGTACATGTTGTTGATGAACTGGCGCCAATCGACGCCCGGGTGCTTGAGAATCTGAAATGGCAAATAGGGGCCGAAAAGTGCAAAGGCGATAAAGACGAGAATAATGAGCGGCAAAACGGGGCCCAATGAGCGCCGCGCCATCTCGAGGACAAGGACAACGAGAATGGTGCCGAAGAAAATGTCGCTCGGGCTCGGGTCCCCCTGGCGCAAGGCCTGCTCGGGCAGCTCGAGCGAAAAGCCGAGAAAGCTGAAATCGAGCCCATGCCAGGAGAAACCGAGATAGAGTGCGGCAAGCACGCCGAGCAACACGGCCGCCCAATCGTAGATCGGCACATTTCCCCAGCGCCACCAGCGGTCAGGCAGCGATTCGAGCGAGCGCCGGGTGCGGATGAAGGGAAAGCCCGTAAAGATGAGGATCGAAAGACCGGCGAGGTGGATCCCCATATGCCAATAGTCGACGGGCACGCCGATGCCGGCGGTAATGTAGTGATAAAGCGCAAAGATGATCGCAAAGACATAAAGCGCGACTGCGAGCCGCGGCCCGTGCTGGCGCAAAACGAGCCCTGAGTCGTATTGCTTTTCAAGCTCCTCAGCGGCCTTGATATCGAGCCGCTCGACCGCATTCCGGTCGTCGCTCTCCCGGTTCATTGTCACCTCGCTTGGTCATGGCCCGCATGGCTCGCGTTGTTGCCTCGCCGTAGTTTGCAAGATGTCTTGCCGCGCGCTGTCACGCGCCCGTGGCGTCGCTCGCCCCGCAGTGTCACGCGCCCGCCGCATCACTCGCCCCGCGTCGTCACCTTGCCGTGCGGCTCGCGGCCGGCTCGGCTTGCCAAGGTGTGCTTAGCCACTCGTTCGCCACTCTGTGGGCTTTGCCCACGCGGATCGCTGGAGATCGGCCGGGGGATGCGGCGGCCCAAGGATTGATGCCCCGCGATGCCGCGCGCCTTTCGCTCGCCTGGGTCAATTGCAAAGTGAACCGCGCGGCAAACGACGAGCTTGAGGGCCGCCGCGAATGGGGCGGGCGGAGGACATTAAATTGACCCGCCCCATATATTTCCCGGTCGCGGTTGCCACCGCCACCATGCCACCCATGCCTGCCCCCGAAAAACCGGCGGGAACAATCTTGGTGGGAGCAATGACGGTGACACCGGACACCCGCGCTCAGCCAACTATTTCAACATCCCGACTTCGCGGTAATATTTCTCGGCGCCGGGATGGAGCGGCACCTTGAGCCCGGCAACGCCCTTGAGCGCGGTCTCGAGGCGGATCACCTTGCCCTTGGCATGGCCATTGTCCAGCAGCCGCCGCGAGTTCTTGTTCCAGAGCGCCTTGGTAATGGCATAGATGAGGTCGGCTGGCTGATCCGCCGAGGTGACGAGAAGGCCATTCACCGCCACCGTTTTGACGTCATAATCGACCCCTTCATAGGTGCCGGCCGGAATCATCGAAGGTGTATAGTAAGGGAGAACCTTGTTGATCCGCTTGATCTCCTCGTCCGTCATCGAATAGAGGTCCATGCCCTTGGTGGTGGCAAGCTGGACCATGGCGGCGACCGGCGTGCCGGCGGCATAGAAATAGGCATCGAGCTGACCGTCGGCGATGCGCTCGGCGCTTTGGGCGTTGTTGAGCTCGGCCGGCGTGATGTCGTTGCGCGAAATGCCAAATTCCTTGAGGATCGTCAGCACGGCGATCTGGGTGCCGGAGCCCGCCTGGCCGATGCCCACGCGCTTTCCTTTGAGGTCGGCGATCGACTTGAGCTTGGTGCCCTTGGCGAGCACGAGGTGCATGTCCTCGGGATAGAGCTGGGCGATGATGCGCAGCTTGTCTTTGCGCTTGCCCTCAAACTTGCCGACACCATGATAGGCCTGATAGAGCGTCGCCGCGCCGGTCAGCCCGGCTTCCATCTGCCCCGCCTGAATGGCGGTCACGTTATGAGCCGAGGCGTTGGTCGATTGCGCAATCGCCACAAGGCCCGGCACGCCGCACGAGCCACCCTTGTCGCAAGGCCGCGAGCCCGGCGGGTTCGAGATGGCGTTGGCGATGATGCCACCGATCGGGAAATAGGTGCCACCCGCACTGCCTGTGCCGATGCGGAAAAACTTCATTTCCTGCGCGCTGGCTTCGGGCAAAGAGCTACCCAGTGTCAAGAACCCGCCTGCGAGCACCAGGAGCGCGGCAACAAACCTCGTTGTCAAGATTGGTCTCATCATCTTTGTTTCTCCTCCCCTGTGTTTGGATCGAGCCAAGACCCTTCTTCTCGAGCCTTTCTCATGAAAGGGACGCCTTCTCAGATTAGCGAGAAGGACGCCGGAACGAAATTGAGAAAACCTAATCTTTTTCGTGAGCGCTGCTTGAGTTGCAGGCATTGTCGCGCGCGTTGTCCGCACTCTCGGCCAGCGCCTTTGCCAGGGCATCGCTGAGG
>WGBL01000453.1 GCA_015494375.1 Hyphomicrobiales bacterium
GACGAAAGCGAAGGCAGCAGGGACGAAAGCGAAGGCGAAGGCGGGGATGAAAGCGAGAACGCGAGCGGGGACGAGAATGAGGCGGCGGCGCGTCGCACCAGTTAAGCGAATGCCGCCTCTCACATGAGCACCACCTCACAGGACAGGCGCGGGACCGCGTATCAAACCTCGCGTACCTCGAGGCCAAACTCGCCGCCCGCGCGCACGAGCCAGTGGGCGAACGCCTCGACATGGCTGCGGAATAGTTGCAACTGGACTGCGAGCGCGGGATCGTCCGTGAGTGCGGTGAGGTGGATGGCGGTGCCGGCAATGGTGATGGGCGCACAGTCGCCTGCGCGGAACCGCTCGGGATGGAGGTCGAGCGAGGTGCCCTTGGCAAGGAGCGCGCGCACGCGCGGGCCCTCGATACGGATCGCGGCATGGCCATGGCTCTGATCGACGACAGCGCCAAGGCCGTCGAGCGCCTCTCGCAATGCCTGCACGAGGTCTTTCCCATGGCCCCACCCCTGGCCTATAGGCGCCCAAGCCCGCCAGCGGCGGTGCCCGTCCCAGGCAATGCCGAGCCGCTCATTGAAGAGCGCCTTGCCGATGCCGGGCAAGGGCAAACCAAAGCCCGTCCCGAGCCGTTCGCTCAGCGCCTCCTCCATGCCCCTCCGGGGCATGATGTTGCAAATGGCGAGTTCGAGTAGCGGCTCGGCCACAAGCCCCACCGCGGCCGCCGAGGCGCTTTGCGGGCCATAGCGGCCCGGAATAAGCGCCCCCACCCAAGGGCTCGCACGCAGTAGCGTGGCGTCAACCGGTGCACCGTCCCCCTTGCTGGCTTGCGCACGTCCTCCAGGGGCAGGCGTGACATCAGGCATGGAGCCGCTCTCCCTTGGGGTCGAAAAAGACGGGATTCGTCACCTCGACCGCTATTTCGTTGTCCCGGCCATCGCCGGCGAGAAGCTCGAGCGCCGTCAATACTTCGCCATGGCGCCGAGCGCCACCCTTGAGAAAACCAAGCCCGATCCAGCGCTCGAGCATCGGACTGTAGGCGACCGAGGAAATCCAGCCCTCGTCGTTCTCGGCGCGCCAGTCGTCGCCCGGGACAATGAGATGCGAGCCCGCACGAAGACGCGCCGCGGGGTCGATCGTCTTGAGCCCCACGAGCCGTGGCCGCTCAGGATCGAGGAGCGCCGGGCGCTCGGCCAGCCGGCGGCCGATATAGTCCTTCTGTCGCGACATCATGCGATGAAGCCCGAGATCGCGCGCGGTCGTCCGCCCGTCGAGCTCGGGGCCCGCGGGATGGCCCTTCTCGATCCGCAGAATGGACAGCGCCTCGAGGCCATAGGGCGTGATGCCGAAAGGCGCGCCCGCCTCCATGATCCGCTCCCAGGCCAGAAGGCCGTAGTCGGCGGGTACCGCCAGCTCATAGGCGAGCTCCCCCGAGAAGCTGATGCGGAAAAGGCGCGCGGGTATATGCCCGAGAAAGTCGATCTCGCGTGCGGCCATGAACGGAAACGCCTCATTCGAAAGATCGAGCCCGCCCACAAGCCCCTTGAGCACTTCGCGGGCGCGCGGGCCTGCAATCGCCATTTGCGCCCACTGTTCGGTCACCGAGACGAACTGCACATCGAGTGTGGGCCAGAGCACCTGCTGGCAATACTCCATATGTGCCATCACGGCGCCCGCATTCACCGTCGTCGTTGTCATGACATAGTGCTCGGGGCCGAGGCGCGCTGTGGTGCCGTCGTCGAAAACAAAGCCGTCCTCGCGCAGCATGACGCCATAGCGTGCCTTGCCAACGGGCAGCTTTTTCCAGCCGTTGATATAGAGGCGGTTGAGAAACTCCGCCGCATCGGGGCCATGGATCTCGATCTTGCCGAGGGTGGTGACATCGCTGAGCCCGACACTCGCCCGGGTGGCGCGGGCCTCGCGGACGGCGCTTTCGAGCCAATCGGTCTCGCCCTCGCGGGTGTAGTACTGGGGCCGCACCCAGAGCCCGGCCTCGACGAACGTGGCGCCATGGGCCGCGTGCCAGTCATACATCGGGGTGCGGCGTGTGGGGCGCATGTGCCGGCCCACCTCGCCGCCCGCAAGCGCGCCGATGCTGACGGGCGTTGCCGGCGGGCGCGCGGTGGTGAGGCCCACCTCGGCGATGGTGCGCCCCGACGCCTCGGCGATGATGGCGGCGGCGTTAAGGCTTGCGTTCTTGCCCTGGTCGGTGGCCATGCCGAGGGTCGTGTAACGCTTGGCATGCTCGCTTGCGCCATAGCCCTCGGCAACGGCAAGCGCGAGGTCCTTGTCGGTCACGTCGTTCTGGAGATCGACAAAGGCCTTGCCGCGTTCCGACTTGACAACAAGACAATGGGAGGCCCAGCCGAGCGGGCCTTCCTCGACCTCCGGGATAGCGGACTCAGCCGCCTTCTCGCCTGCTTTCATGTCGAGCGCTTCGAGCGCGGCCCGCGCCGCGCGCACCCCCGAGGCGAGGCAATCGGCCGTCGAGGCAACGGCTGCGGCACTGCCGGCGATGGCAAGCCCCTTGGGCGCTTCCGCCATCAGGAAGCAAGTGCGGCTTTCGTCATACGTAGGGCGTTCGCCGAGATGGGTGGCCAGTTGTATAAGCGGGCTCCAGCCACCCGAGACACAAAGCAGATCGCAAGGAATGCGCTCATAGGCGAGAGCATCCTTGGGGTCTTTCACCTCGACCGCTCGGAGCCGCCTGCCGCCGATGGCGCGGGCCACCACATGGCCCGCCAGCACCGGAGCGTGGGGGCTCGATCGTCCCACGCCCTCTCGGGCATCGACGATTGCGGCAATGGCAACACCCGCGCGGGCGAGATCGTCGGCGGTGCGGTAGAGGTCGTCATTGGCGCCGAAGAGAACGGCGCGGCTGCCCGGCCTCACGGCATAGCGGTTGACATAGCTGCGCGCGGCGCTCGCCAGCATGACGCCCGGCAGATCGTTGCCGGCAAAGACAATGAGCCGCTCGCCTGCGCCCGTCGCCAGCACCGCCTGCCGGGCATAGATGCGCCAGAGCCGCTGGCGCGCCTGCCACCGGGGCGGCTCGGCCAGGTGGTCGGCGATGCGCTCGACGGCACCGAATGTGCCCCCGTCGTAGCGGCCGAAAACGCTCGTGCGGGGCATGATGCGCACCTCGGCCATGGCCCCGAGCTCCCCGAGCGTCTCGTCCACCCAGGCCGTGGCCGGCGCGCCCGCAATCGCCACCCGCTCCTCGAGCAAGCGGCCACCGAGGCGCGGCCCCTCATCGGCGATGATCACCCGGGCGCCGGCGCGCGCCGCTTGAAGCGCGGCCATCAGCCCCGCCGGCCCACCGCCGATCACCAGCACGTCACAATGGGCATGGGCCTTGTCGTATTCATCCGGATCGTCGGCATCGGCCGCCCGACCGAGCCCCGCGGCGCGGCGGATGAGCGGCTCATAAAGGCCATGCCAGAAGGCCGCCGGCCACTTGAAGGTCTTGTAATAGAAGCCAGCAACGAAAAGGGGCGAGAAAAGTCCATTGACGCTCATCACGTCGAGCCCGAGAGACGGCCA
>WGBL01000454.1 GCA_015494375.1 Hyphomicrobiales bacterium
AAGCCGCGCCAGCGCCTCGGTCGAGGCATGGGCGCGGTGGGCACAGGAAAAGGCGTCGTTGACATAGAGTTCGCCAAGCTCGGCGAGCGCCGCGGCAAAGGCGGGATCGTTCGCCTCCTCGCCAGGATGAAAGCGCAAGTTCTCGAGCATCGCCGCCTGGCCGTCTGCGAGATCCGCGACAACGCTTTGGGCGGCCTCGCCGATACAGTCGTCGGCGAACCGCACCCCGAGTTGCGGCCGCAGGTCGGAAAGTGCACTGGCCACGGGCGCGAGCGAGAGCTCGGGCCGCCGCTCGCCCTTGGGGCGGCCGAAGTGGCTCATGATCACAACCCGCGCGCCGCGCGCCACGAGATCGTCGACGGTCGGCAAGAAGCGCTCAATGCGGGTGGCATCGCTCACTTGACCGTCCTTCAACGGCACATTGAGGTCGGCGCGCACCAGCACCCGCTTGCCCGCGACATCGGCAGCCTCGATCCCCTTGATACGGCTCAGATCAACGTTTTGCATGGCCACCCCCTCCTCTTTGCCTCGCTCTTGGTTTCGTCTTGTTCTTTTGATGTGTTGGTTGTCTTGCCTTGCCTTTGCTTGTGCTTTGCTCCGGCGTGTTGCTTGCGCGCACTCCAGCCTGTTGCTTGTGCTTGCTCGGACGTGGGTTTGCTCGCGCCTGTTGTGTGCGCTTCCTCCGAACTGTTGCTTGTGTTTGCTCGTGCGCGCGCTTGCTCGCCTTGCGCCTGTGCCCGGGCCTGTGGCGGCGGTGGCCATTGTCTAGCCAAGCACGCTGCCACCGTCCAGCTTGCCGCCCCCCAACGCGGCAGCGGCAAATCGGCGCTCACGGCCCGCGCGGAGCCCGGCAAGAGAGGCGCCGGTTATGATAACGAAGACATACCCAAACGTGGGGAGAGGTTCAGATCTGGCGGAGAAACCCAATTCCGGCAGAGAAAGTCAGACCTGGCGGAGGTAGGTGCGATGCTCGAGCTCGCTGATGGTGGTGGCGAATGTCGCCATCTCCTGACGCTTGGTGAGCCCATAGACGCGCTTGAACGCGCGGCCCAAGTAGTCCCCCACGAGGTCGGAATTCTCAAAGCGCGCGAGTGCCACATCCCAATGCCCGCTGAGTGCGCCATCGGGCTCAGCGAGCCCCGCGATCGGCGGGCCCGGCTCATGCGCTTCGTCGAGGCCGTGGAGGACGCCCGCAAGCACTGCCGCCATGACCAGATAGGGGTTGGCATCGGCGCCTGCGATGCGGTGCTCGAGGCGCGCCGCGGGCCCCTCTGAGACGGGCACGCGAATGGCCGCCCCGCGGTGGTCCATGCCCCAGCCGAGATTAACCGGGGCATAGCTGCGGGGCTGAAAGCGCCGATAGGAGTTGGCGTGGGGCGCGAAGACGGCCTGAAAGAGGGGGGCGGTCGCCTGCAGCCCGGCGATGGCATGGCGGAGGCACGCGTTTGCGCGTCCCATATCGTGGGCATTGCCATTGTTATCGTTGCTATTGTTATCGTTTCCGTCGCCCTCGACAGCGCCTCGTTGCGCGCTTTCGCCTGTGTCTGTGGCGCCCGCGAATGCGAAGATATTGCGCCCCACATCGTCGAGGATGCTCAAGTGGACATGGAGCCCGTTGCCCGGGTGGTCGGCATAGGGTTTGGCCATGAACGAGACGTCGAGCCCATGGGCACGGGCGACGCCCCTGAGGGCCCGCTTCATGAGCACCGCATGATCGGCGGCCGCGAGGGGATCAGGAAGATGGCCGAGGTTGATCTCGAATTGGCCGGGGCCGAACTCGGCAAGCAGCGTCTCGACCGGCAGCCCCTGGATGCGGCAGGCCCGGCGCATCTCCTCAAGAATCGGCGCAAAGGCGCTCAAGCGCTCCATCGACTGGATCTGCGCACCCTCGGCCCGCTCGCCGGTCATGGGCGCCCGTGGCGGCCTGGGGGCGCCAGCGCGCGTGCTCTTCTTGTCGATGAGATAGAACTCAAGCTCGGTGGCGGCAACGGGCCGCAGGCCGCGTTCGTGAAACCGCCGAACAACGCCCGCAAGCACCCCGCGCGGATCGCAAAAGAAGGGCGTTTCGCTATCCTCCCCCGTGATCATGACCATGATTTGTGCTCTGCCCTCGCCTGCCCAAGGGACCGGTGCAAGGGTGCCCGCAACGGGCCGGCATAGGCCGTCTGGGTCACCGATGGGCTCGGCGAGCGCAGCGGCATCGACGTCGCGGTTGAAAATGTCAACGCAATAGACCGAGCGCGGCATCTTGAAATGGCCGGCCGCGAGCTTCTCAAGCACGCTCGCGGGCCCCTGCTTGCCGCGCAAGACGCCGTTGATGTCGGGAAAGAGAATGTCGACGGTCTCCGGCGGGCCCGAGCGTTCGACAAAGGTTTTGAGCTCGGCGCTCAGGGCTTCGTTGCGCGTGCTGCGGGCGTCCTCTTGGGGGGCCTTGCTCATTTTGCGGGCTCTCGTCGCGGGCTCTTGCTGCAGGGCAGGGCCGCAAACTCTTGGGCGAACTCATAGACGGCGCCCAGACGATAGCAGAGAGCGTGAGGACTTGGCGAGGACCGGATTTCCCCACAGCGCAGGCGCAGGCGCCTTAACCCGCGCGCTTCGGACGCGTCCGGTCGATGATGAGCAGCTCGAGCACAAGCCAGGCTGCCACCACCAGAAACAACACTGTCGGCAGGAGCCGGATTGTGGTGGCGAATTCGGGCAAGGCGAAGGGCTTGCCGAAGTAGACCATCATGAAGGCGAGAACGGCCAAGGCGTGGATCGCAAGCCCCCACCAAGCCCAGTTCTGGCGCTCGTGGAGCCGCCGCAAGGTGAGCGCGAGCGCGGGCCAGAAGAGGAGCGTCAGGGCGAGCATGTTGAGAAAGACCACCTCGCGCGCGCCGGCGATGTAGGAATCGAGCGAAAGCCCCGCAGCGGCGCTCGTGATGCCGAGGAAGGCCGTATTGGCGAGCGTGAGTGCAACCACCCAAAGCCAGTAGCTTACGCACCCGACGTGACGATCGCCGAGCAGGTTCAGCCTTCTTAGCATCTGCCTTCTTAACATCATGCGCCGACTTGCCGTCATGGTTGTGCCATACTCCATGAGCCTTCCGCTCTTGGCGCACTTTTGCACAATTTGGTTAAGGCGGCATTGATCCGGGCGGGCGTGTGCACGCCCATGGCCTTGCTCGCGGCGGCCGGCCGCGCTAACCAGGCGCCATGAGCGACAAACCGATTCTTCCGCCCGAAGGCAACGGGCCTGTTGAGCCCATCAATCTGCGCGAAGCGCTTGAAGAGCGCTATCTCGCCTATGCGCTCTCGACCATCATGCACCGGGCCCTGCCCGATGTGCGCGACGGCCTCAAGCCCGTTCACAGGCGCCTGCTCTATGCCATGCGCGAGCTGAGGCTCGACCCGGAAGGGGGCTTCAAGAAATGCGCAAAAATTGTCGGCGAGGTCATGGGTGGGTACCACCCCCATGGCGATCAGGCCATCTACGACGCGCTGGTGCGCCTCGCACAAGACTTCGCCGTGCGCTATCCGCTCGTCGATGGCCAGGGCAATTTCGGCAACATCGACGGCGACAACCCCGCCGCCATGCGCTACACCGAGGCCCGGCTGACAGAGGTTGCCGCGGCGCTGCTCGAAGGGATCGACGAGGATACGGTCGACTTCCGCGAGACCTATGACGGCGAGGACACCGAGCCCGTCGTCCTGCCCGCGAGCTTTCCCAACCTGCTCGCCAATGGCGCCAGCGGCATTGCCGTCGGCATGGCGACGAGCATCCCCCCGCACAACGCCGAGGAGCTGCTCTCGGCCGCGCTCCATCTCATCAAACATCCCAATGCGCGCATCGACAAGCTGATGGAATTTGTCCCCGGCCCCGACTTCCCGACGGGCGGGGTCATTGTCGAGCCGCGCGAGTCGCTCAAGCAGATGTATGAGACGGGGCGGGGCGGGGTGCGCTTGCGGGCGCGCTGGGAGAAGGAGGAGACGGGGCGCGGCGGCTATCAGATCGTCGTCACCGAAATCCCCTATCAGGTGCAGAAGTCGCGCCTTGTCGAGAAGATCGCCGAGCTCATGGAGGCGCGGCGGCTGCCGCTCCTTGGCAATATCCGCGACGAGTCGGCGGAGGACATCCGCCTCGTGCTCGAGCCCAAGTCGCGCACGGTCGATGCCGTCCTGCTCATGGAATCGCTCTTCAAGCTCACCGACCTTGAGGTGCGGGTGCCTGTCAACATCAATGTGCTCTCGGAGGGCCGCATCCCCAATGTCCTCGGCTTGCGCGACTGTCTCAGACAATGGCTCGAGCACCGCAAAGAGGTGTTGCTCAGGCGCACACGCCACCGCCTCGCCAAGATCGCCCATCGGCTCGAGGTGCTCGCGGGCTATCTTATCGCCTATCTCAACCTCGATGAGGTGATCCGTATCATTCGCTTTGAGGATCACCCCAAAGAGGAACTCATGAAGCGCTTCGAGCTCAGCGAGGTGCAGGCCAATGCCATCCTCGACATGCGTCTGCGGGCGCTCCACAAGTTGCAGGAGATCGAGATCAAGCGCGAGCATGAAAGCCTCGAAGCCGAGCAGGCCGAGCTCGAGGCGCTGCTTGCCGATGAGGCGCGGCAATGGGCCAGGATCGCCGATGAGCTCCGCGCCACGCGGGAGGCGTTTGGCAAATCGACCGACATCGGCCGGCGCCATTCAAGTTTCGCCGAGGCGCCTGAGATTGCGGTCGATCTTGACGCGGCCATGATCGAGAAGGAGCCGATCACCGTCATTCTCTCCGAGAAGGGCTGGATCCGGGCGCTGCGCGGCCATCAGGACGACTACTCCAGGCTCCAGTTCAAGGCCGGCGATCGCCTCAAGTTTGCTATCAAGGCCCAGACGACCGACAAGATCGTGCTCTTTGCGAGCGATGGGCGCTTTTTCACCCTTGCCGCCGACAAGCTGCCCGGCGGGCGCGGCCATGGCGAGCCGGTGCGCCTCATGCTCGACATCGCGGATAACCACGACATCGTCCAGGCCTTCGTTCATCGGCCGGGCCGCAAGCTCCTTGTGGCATCGACCGCGGGCAACGGCTTTATCGTAAGCGAGAACGAGCTCATCGCCATGACCCGCAAGGGCAAGCAGGTGTTGAATGTCGCCGAGCCCGACGAGGCAGCAGTCTGCGTGCCGGCAGAGGGCGATATGGTTGCGGTCATCGGCGAGAACCGCAAGCTCCTCGTATTCCCGCTCGCTGAGCTCAACGAGATGACACGCGGGCGCGGCACCCGCCTTCAACGCTACAAGGACGGCGGGCTGGCCGATGCCAAAATTTTCACCGAGACCGAGGGGCTGAGTTGGGTCGACGGCGCAGGCCGCACCTTCACGGTCAACGATCTGACGCCCTGGCGCGGCAATCGTGCGCAGGCCGGCCGCCTCGCGCCGAGAGGTTTTCCGCGCTCGAACCGTTTCGGTCCTGCGTTCGGTTGAGTGCTTCCCATCGGCCCCATTGGCCCTATTGGCCCTATTGGCTCCGAAGGGGCCCTCCATTGGCTTCGAAGGAAACCATGTCGCGTAACCGTTTGTCCTGGAAGGGGTCGGAGTTGGGCGACATGTCCCCCGCCACACAGGGCTTATTGGCGCCGCTTGCGCGATCGAAGCGCATTTTGCAGGCGTTGTGGGCATCGCGAGCGGTGCGGACATTCCGGGCAGCGCTGGCGGTGACGGCGGAGCAGGCAGTGCGGGCGGTGTGGGCATTGCAGGTGCTGCGGACAGCGTGGGCATTGCGGGTGCTGCGGACGGCGAGGGCGGCGCGGGCGCTCTTGCTCGCTATTGTGGTTGCCGCAATCGTGGCAACAGGCGCCACAGCGGGCGGGGCGGCGCAGGCCGTCGAGGGCTGCACCAAGGCGGATTTTGCCAACGCCGTCGATGAGACGGGGCGCACCTTGCGCGAGCTCAATGCCAGGAATGCACCGCTCTTTCGTGCCCGCCTGCGCGCCCTCAAGAAGGCCAGGGGCTGGTCGGACAAGCTCTTTCTCAAAAAGGCGCGCCCCTTCGTCGAAGGTGAGCAGATCAGTGCCTATGATGAGCAGGCCGCGGAGCTGCTGGACAAGATCAACAGCCTCGGCGATGGCGGCAATACCGGCGAAGGCACACCCGATTGCCGCCTGCTCGCCGAGCTCAAGGGCCACCTCGGTGCGCTCGTTGAGACGATCGAGGCCAAGTGGCGCTATATGTTTGCGCGGCTCGACAAGGCGATGGCCGAGGCCGGGGGCCAATCGGGATCAAAAGACGAAGCGGGGCGGGATTAGAATACGCATTAGAACGCATTAGAACGAATTAGAATCGCATTAGAACGGATCAGAAACCTTGCCATGCAGCAATATCTCGAGCTCCTGAGGCGAGTCCGGCACGAAGGCAAAAGGAAAGAGGACCGCACCGGCACGGGCACCCTCAGTGTTTTCGGCCACCAGATGCGCTTCGACCTCGCCCAGGGCTTTCCGCTTCTCACGACCAAGAAAATCCACTTGAAGTCGGTCATTCATGAGCTCTTGTGGTTCCTGAAAGGCGACACCAACATCGGCTATCTCAAGGCGAACGGCGTGCGCATCTGGGACGAATGGGCCGACGAGGCCGGTAATCTCGGCCCCATTTACGGCGCCCAATGGCGCTCGTGGGCCGCGCCAGACGGCCGCGTCATCGATCAGATCGCCGGTGTCGTTGAGAGTCTCAAAACCATGCCCCATTCGCGCCGCCATCTGGTGACGGCCTGGAACCCGGCCGATCTCGACCGCATGGCGCTCGCACCATGCCATTGCCTCTTTCAGTTCGATGTGACGGACGGCGCTCTCTCGTGCCAGCTCTATCAACGCTCGGCCGATGTCTTTCTCGGTGTCCCTTTCAACATCGCCTCCTATGCGCTGCTAACCCTCATGATGGCGCAGGTCACCGGCCACCGGCCCGGTCATTTCGTTCACACCCTGGGCGACGCCCATCTCTATCTCAATCACCTCGATCAGGCCGACGAGCAGCTCGCCCGCACGCCCCGCCCATTGCCGCGCATGCACCTCAACGGGGATGTGAACGACATATTCGCCTTCCGCTTTGATGATTTCACCCTCGAAGGCTATGATCCCCACCCTCACATCGCCGCGGAAGTGGCGGTGTGATCACTGCAGCGGAGGTGGCCGTTTGACGATTGCAACGGAGGTGGCCGTATGACGGGAGCACGGACCAGCGGAGGCGATGACAATGGCAATGCCGGCCAAGGCGCGAGGACGTCGCTCGGCGGCTGCACCCTCTCGCTTGTCGTCGCCATGGCCGAGAATGGCGTGATCGGCAAGGGCGGGGCGTTGCCCTGGCGCCTGCCGAGCGATCTCAAGCATTTCCGCGCCCTCACCCTTGGCAAACCGGTGATCATGGGGCGCAAGACCTTTCAATCCATCGGCAAGCCGCTCGAGCAGCGCGAGAACATCGTTATCACCCGCTATCCGAAATACGGCCGCGGCGGTGTCTGGACGGTCGACAGCGCCGAGGAGGCGCTCGAGTTCGGCCGCCGTCTCGCCGAAGAGCTCGGGGCCGACGAGATCATGGTCATTGGCGGCGGTCAGGTGTATGAGGCGCTCATCGGGCGCGCTGATCGCATTTATCTGACGGTCGTGCATGCGGCACCCGATGGCGACGTCAGGCTGAGCGGGTTCGTGGCCGACGAATGGCGGGAATGCGCACGCGAGCATTGCCCGGCCGGCGAGGGTGATGACCACGACATGACGTTCGTCACACTCGAGCGCCGTTGAGCCAACTGCGGGCCGTCGCATAGAGACCGTGGTTGCGGACTGTGGTTGCGCGGTGGTGCCGGTTGTGGCTGTTGGGGGCCTCCGATGGTTGTGTGGAGCTGGCCGGCCCCATTTGCTTTTGCATGCTTTTGCAAGGACAGTGGTTCATTTCGGCCGCAAAATGCATTAGATAAGGCCGGGACGACCCGAGTTGATGCTTAGGCCACGAGTTGCGGGGGGCTTAGGTGGTTCTTTGGGTGGTCCCGGGGGCTGCGGAGAGGTGCCGGAGTGGTCGAACGGGGCGGTCTCGAAAACCGTTGTGCGCGCAAGCGTACCGTGGGTTCGAATCCCACCCTCTCCGCCAATGCAGCTCGCGAGAAGGGGCCCGCCGATGCGGCGCCGCCCGCAGCGGGGCTATGGCTAACAATTCATGCTTTTGGGACGTGAGGCTCCGTCGCCAACATTGCCGCAGGCGAGGCAGGGGGCGCAGGGACGCAGGGGGCTTAGGGTCCACCCCGAGGCGTCATGATCGCCGCCGCCTGGTCTGGCTTGCGTGATCTTTGCCGTCCGAGCCTCCTTTGCGCTAAGCCTGTTCCCGCTCCATATCACTGCCGCCTTTGCGCCGTTTGTCAGCCGAAACACGCTTTCCCAAGGGCTCGCGGAACCTGTTGGTGATCGGATAGCGGCGGTCGCGCCCGAAGTTGCGCTCGGTGATTTTGACACCGGGGGCCGCCTGGCGGCGCTTGTATTCGGCGAGGTACAAGAGCCGCTCGATGCGCGCCACCGTTTGCGGCGCATGACCGCGCGCAACCACCTCCTCGAGCGGTCGCTCCTCCTCGACAAGCGCCATTAGAATGTCATCGAGCTCGTCATAGGGCGGCAGGCTGTCCTGATCCGTCTGGCCCTCTCGGAGCTCGGCCGTGGGGGCCTTGGTGAGAATGCGCTCGGGGATCACCGGCCCCGCGGGGCCGAGGCAGCCCTTGGGGCGTGCGGCATTGCGATAGCGCGCAAGCGCATAGACCCTGGTCTTGTAGACGTCCTTGATCGGGTTGAAACCACCGTTCATGTCGCCATAGAGCGTGGCATAGCCCACTGAGACCTCGGACTTGTTGCCGGTGGTGACCACCATCGCCCCGAGCTTGTTGGAAACCGCCATGAGCAGAGTGCCGCGCACCCGCGACTGGATGTTCTCCTCGGTGGTATCGGCGGGGCGGTTGCCGAAGAGGGGGCGCAAGGCCTCGGAAAACGCTTCGACGGGCGCCGTTATGTCGAGAACATCATAGCGGATCCCCAGGGCGCGGGCGCAGGCCTCGGCATCCTCGAGGCTCGCCTGTGAGGTGTAACGGTAGGGCATCATCAGGGCGTGCACCCGCTCGGGGCCGAGGGCGTCTGTAGAGATCGCCGCCGAAAGGGCCGAATCGATGCCTCCCGATAGGCCTAGCACGACGCCCGGAAAGCCGTTCTTCTCGACATAGTCTCGCAGGCCCGTCACCGTTGCGAGATAAATCTCCTCATCCCCTTCGGCCACGATCGCCCGCTCGCCCGCCTCGGCCCGCCAGCCATCGGGGCCACGCCGCCAATGGCAGACGGTCACACATTCCTCGAACGAGGGGAGCTGCAAGGCAAGCGAGCAATCGGCATTGAGGACGAACGAGCAGCCATCGAAGACGAGCTCGTCCTGTCCACCGACCTGGTTGAGATAGACGAGTGGCAGGCCGTTCTCGGTCACACGGGCAACGGCAACATTGAGGCGCGCATCGCGTTTGCCGAGCGAATAGGGCGAGCCATTGGGCGCGATGATGATCTCGGCGCCCGTCTCGGCAAGGCATTCGACAACGTCCTCTTGCCAGATGTCCTCGCAAATGGCGATCCCGAGCCGGACGCCGCGAAAGGCGATGGGCCCCGGCATGGGGCCGGGCGCAAAGACGCGGAGCTCATCGAAGACGCCGTAATTGGGCAGATGATGCTTGAAGCGAACGCCCTTGATCGCGCCGCCATCGAGGAGCGCGGCCGCGTTCTTGGGCCGCAGCGCACCTTCTTCGGGCCAGAGAGTGCCCATGATGACGCCGGCGCCACCGTCGCCGGTCTCGGCCGCAAGCGACTCGAGCGCTTCGCGAGCCGCACGCTGAAAGGCAGGCCTCAAGACGAGGTCCTCGGGCGGGTAGCCCGTCAGATAGAGCTCGGAAAAGACGACGAGCTGGGCCCCCTTCTCCGCCGCCTCGCGACGGGCCGCGCGAGCGCGCGACAGATTGCCCTCGAGGTCGCCCACGGTGGGGTTGAGCTGGGCGAGCGCGACTGCGAGCGTGTCGGGGCTTTGCTGGACCATGGTCAGTCGTGATGCCGTCTTATGCCTGAGATCGTCCTTGCCCTACCGCCTTCCATTGGGGCCCTCCTTGCACGCCCTCCTTGAAGGCCCTCTTTGGGCGCGTTCCGCGAATACTTCGCTCGCGCGCCCTCTTTGGCCGGCCCGCGCGCCCCCAAGCAACCCCTCAAGCGCCAAGCGGGTCGTCGAAATGCTCGGCCTGCCAGTCAAGCAGCGCATAAGCCTCGCGGTAGGAGTTCACCCGATGCACCCAACCATCGAAGATCACATATTGCCAGGAAAGATTTTCCGAGCGCGCAAGATCGACCGGTTTGATGGCTTCAAGCTCCTCGCGCCAGACATCGAGGAAGAGCTCGAACATCTCATCGATCTCGGCCTTCGTGAAGGCGGAATAGTCATCGGGCAGAAAGTCGGCGATCTCCTTGATGAAGACGACCTCCTTCATGGCCTGGGGCGGCACCATGCCTTCGCGAATGAGCTCGGCCACCGCCTCGAGAAAGCCCAGCTGCACGAGGCTTGAGCAAATGAACTCATTGGGCGGCTGGCGATTGCGCTTGCGGCGGACGGCGAGCGCTTTCTTGCGGCCGCGCATGCGCTCACTCACACCGAACAGCATCTGGTCAAGGGTATCGAGCGCAATGGAGACGACCGTGCCATAGGCGTATTTCGACTGGATCTTGTTGAGCATCCGGCCGCGCACGCGCTTTTGCACGCGCTCGTCGAACCAGCGCTCGGTGTTTGCATTCTCCCGGCCTCTGGCGCCCTTGCAGTGGCGTTTGATGGCAACCGCCGATGCGCGGTCTTTGAGGTAATCCTTGAGATTGCTGAGGTGCACCCCCTTGGTACCCGCCTCGATGACGAAGGTGTTGTTGAACTCGCGCTCGCGGTGGGGGACGAGAAAAACAAGCCCGCAATGGGAGAAGCGGCTTTTTGTCGCCCAGCGGATAATCGCCGAAAAAAGGCTCCCCTGTCGCCGCGTCAGCATGACATCGGCGCGCTCGAGATAGTCGCCTTCGAGGAACTTCTCGACGGGCATGGGCCATTCGGGCGCAAGGCCGGCCTTTTCCGTCTCCGAATAGCGCTTGGGAGCTTGCGGAGCCCGCTCGAGCCGCATCTGAGCCCTCCTCTTGTTCCCCTCACGGGGGCGCGGTTTGCAGCCCCACTCCTAGCATTCATGCTGTCATTTCACGCCTTGCAGGACCGTTGCCGTCGGGTTGCCCTCAACTCGCGAAGGTTTCCGACGCTCGCGGGACGAATTTCGCCCCCCGCTTTCAGTGTTCATGGCAACGCTTGCCGCATCGCCCATGGCCTGGCCCGAACGCTTCGGTCCGGCTTGACCCCGCCGGCGTCCGGAATGCAGGGCCGGCCGGGGCCCGCAGGCCCCGACCGGCGGCATACTTGTGAGAAGTCCCGCAGCTTTCACGGCATGACGACATTGCGATAGTCGAGCACGTTGTCGGGCCTTTGCGCAACGCTCACGCCCTCACGCACGCCCCACGACAGCGGCTGCTGGTGGATGGGCAGATACCCCACCTCCTTCTGCAAGATCTCGGTGGCCTCGTCGATATAGGCCTGGCGCTTGGCGGGATCGGTCTCGCCGCCGATCAGGTCGGCGAGCTCATCGACGCGCTTGTTGCAATAGTTGCCGAGATTGAACTGGCCACGCTTTTTCTCCTTGTTCTGGCAGACGATGAGGTTCATGAAGACGTTGTGGACGTCGATCGAGCCGGGTGTCCAGCCGAGGAGATAAAAGCTCGTATTATAGCCGCCTTGTGCCAGCACCTTGGCGAAGTATTTCGACTTGGGCTGGGCCAGAAGATCGACCTTGACGCCCACCTTGGCGAGCATGGCGGCAACCGCCTGGCAAATCTTTTCGTCGTTCACATAGCGGTTGTTGGGGCAATCCATGGTGACGGTGAAGCCATCGGGATAGCCCGCTTCCTTTAGGAGCTTTTTCGAAAGTTCGGGATCATACTTGTAGGGCTTGTTGTACTTGGGATTATAGCCCGCAATCTGCGGCGCCCACATGAGGCCCGATGGCCAGGCGGCGCCTCGCATGATGGCCCGCTTGATGGCGTTGAGGTCGATGGCGTGGGCGAAGGCCTTGCGCACGCGCACATCCTTGAAGGGGTTCTTGCCCTTGACGCTCGAATGCAACAGCTCGTCGCGGAACTGGTCCATGCCGAGAAAGATGGTGCGCGCCTCGGGCCCCGTGAGCGCCTTGACGCCGGGCGCGTTGTTCAAGCGGTTCCAGTCCTGGACGGGCACCGGATAGGCAAGGTCGATCTGGCCCGACAAGAGCGCCGCCACACGCGTCGCCGCCTGCTTGATGGGCGTGAAAATCACTTCTGTGACGTTAGTCTTGGGGTTGCCCCAATAGCCGTCAAAGCGTTTCATCACCGTCTTCACGTCGGGCTGGCGCGAGACCACGATAAAGGGCCCGGTGCCGTTGGCGTTGGTGGTGGCGTAGGCATGCTCGCGACCGGCATCGGCGGGGCTTGCGGCCTTGGTGGCGTTGTGGGCCTCCGACCACTCCTTGTCCATGATGTACATCCACACCATCTCACGCACGAGCGTCGGCGTGGGCGCCGGGGTCTCGACCTCGATGGTGTAGTCATCGATCTTGGTGATCTTGGAAATGAGCCCGGCCCGCGCCTTCTGGTCCGAGCCTTCCGACAGCATGCGCTTCCAGGTGAAGATCACGTCATCGGCGTTGAACATATTGCCGTTGTGGAATTTGACGCCCTTGCGGAGCTCGAAACGCCATTTGGTGGGCGAGAGCGTTTTCCACGAGGTGGCGAGCGCCGGCACGAGCTTGAGGTTGCCGTCGTAGCGGGCGAGGCCCTCATAGACATTGCCGAGCATGCCCAGTGTGAAGGTCTCGTTGAGCCCGTGCGGGTCGAGCGACTGGGCATCACCCTGGAAGGCAAACCGGAACGTCTTGGCCGCTGTCGGGTCGGCGCCCGGCCCGGCAGCCATGGCCAGCAGCAGAGCGCCAGTGATCAGTGGTCTTGGAAAGCGCATTCACTCCTCCCTGTTCTCAAGTTTTCTGGAGTCTTGAGGCAGCCTTTTCGGCTCCTCATTCTGGTTTGTGTCTGATTTGTGCAAGCAATGTGGCTTCAATGCCGCTTTCTACCCGCCGCTGCGAGGCGCGCATTGCAACTTGCTCGCGCATGGATGAGCCTATCAGACGGGCAATGCGGTTTCCACCAGTCGCGCCCAATAGGAGCATCCCGCCGGGATGATCTCGTCGTTGAAGTCATACTCAGGGTGATGGACGCCTGCGGTGTCACCATTGCCGATGAACATGAAGGCGCCCGGCCGGGCGTTGAGCATAAAGGAAAAATCCTCCGCCCCCATCACCGGTGGCACATCATCGATGACAGCATCGCTGCCGGCCACCTCCCTTGCAACCTTGGCGGCGAACTGCGCCTGTTCGGCATGGTTGGTGGTGACCGGATACTCGCGCCGATAGTCGATGGCGGCGCGGGCGCCGTGGGCCTCGGCGACGCTTCTCACGATGGCCTTGACGCGCTCTTCGGCGAGATCGCGCATCGCCTCAGCAAGGCTGCGCACGGTGCCCGCGAGCTCGGCCGTCTCGGCGATCACGTTGTCGGCGTCCCCGGCATGAAACATGGTGACGGAGACAACAAGCGATTCGAGCGGATTGGCGTTGCGCGCAACAATCGTCTGGAGGGCCTGGACCATGGCGGCACCCGTCACCACCGGATCGACACAATGGTGGGGGCGGGCGGCATGGCCGCCCTTGCCCTCGATGCGGATCGTGAAGCGGTCGGCCGCGGCCATCAGGGGTCCCGGCCGCGTGGCGAAGTGACCCGCAGGCAGGCCTGGGAAATTGTGCAGCCCATAGACCTCATCGATGGCAAAACGCTCCATGAGGCCGTCATCGACCATCTCCTTGCCACCAGCGCCCCCCTCCTCAGCGGGCTGGAAAATGACCACCGCAGTGCCGTCGAAGTTGCGCGTCTCGGCGAGGTATTTCGCAGCACCGAGCAGCATGGCGGTGTGCCCGTCATGGCCGCAGGCATGCATGCGGCCCGGCACCTTTGACGCCCAGGGCTTGCCCGTCCGCTCGGCGATGGGGAGGGCATCCATGTCGGCCCTGAGTCCGATTACTTTGCCGCTCGACGTCTTACGCCCCCGGATCACGCCCACGACACCCGTGCGCCCGATCCCTGTCACAACCTCGTCAGCGCCGAAGCTCTTGAGCTTCTCCGCAACGAGCCCCGCCGTGCGGTGAACATCGAACAGGAGCTCGGGGTTGGCGTGGATGTCGCGACGCCAGGCGGTGATCTCGTCGTGGAAATCGGCAAGGCGGTTGATGACAGGCATGGATGGGCTCCGGATTGTGGGGGCGTGGGGGAGCGTTTGCGCGAACAGGCCACGATTATAGTTTTTCGACGGCTATTGCAAACAACCATCCCTCGGAAAAACAGATGCGCGCCTCACAAGCATTACGGGAAAGCTCCCCATCGTCGCACATTGAGGCCAATTAGGGCGCATCGCGGCGTTCCATGACCGCAAAGTAAAAGCCGTCTGTCTGTGTTGCGGCGGGCGTGAGCACAAGGCTCATGCCATCGTGCGACCAGGGCCTTGGTGTCTTAAGGCCAAAGAGCTCGCGCCACGCTTCCTCTGCGCTCACGAGCTCATAATCAGGGTGGCGGGCGAGAAAATGCTGCACCTGATCCTCGTTCTCCTCAGGCAGCAGCGAGCAGGTAACATAGCAGAGATAGCCACCCGGCCGGACGTAGTTGGCGGCACTTTCGAGGATTGAGCGCTGCTCGGAAATGCGCTTGGCGAGCGCCTCGGGCGTCAACCGCCACTTGGCCTCGGGCCGGCGCCGCCAGACGCCGCTGCCGCTGCAAGGGGCATCGACCAGCACCCGATGCATGCGCCCGACGAGATCATCGAGCGCGCCCTCTGCCGGTGGCCGCACCTGGACATTGCGCACACCCGCGCGCTGGAGCCGCTCATAGATGGGGGCGAGCCGCGCGCGATCGCTGTCATAGGCATAGATCTGCCCACGGTTCGCCATTGCCGCGGCAAGCGCGAGCGTCTTGCCGCCGGCGCCCGCGCAATAGTCGAGCACCTGCTCGCCTGGGCGCGCAAAGACGAGCGCCGCCACCACTTGGCTGGCCTCGTCCTGGACTTCGAGCCAGCCCTTGCGATAGGCCGCCTCGGCCTTGACGGCGGGGCTGCGTGCGGGGCCCGTGGTGGGCGCAATCCGCACCCCTTGGGGCGAGATGGGCGTGGGGAGGGAGCCGAATTGCGCGAGTGCACGCAGCACCTTCTCGCGCGTCGCCTTGAGCGGATTGACCCGCAGATCGAGTGGCGGCCGAGCGGCAAGGGCCGCGCCCTCGGCCATCGCCTCCTCCTCAAAGGCGCGCTCGAACGACGGCCAGAGCCACGCGGGCACATTGGCGCGGATATGGGGTTCGGTGTCGGCGGGCAGTGCCCGCGCGAGTGCCGCCTTCTCCGCCTCGCTCAAAGGGGCTGGCGCGAACCTCGAGCCGTCGGCGAGGGATGCAACCTCTTCGGGCGCCATCCCCCAAGCCTCGACTTCGACAAGGCAGCCAAGGGCGAGCGCGCGAGGGCTGTCCTCACCCATGCGGGCGGCAATAGAGGCCCGCTTGCGCAGCGCGTCATAGACGAGATTGCCGATCGCGGCCCGATCACCAGCACCTGCGAAACGGTGGCTGCGACCCCAGTCGGCAAGCGCCGCATGGGCCGGGCGATGGTGCGTGAGCACATCGTCCAACACCTCGATCGCAGCTTGCAGCCGGCCGCCGGGGCGCATCGCTCAACACCCTCTCACCCCTTCGGATCACCGCCACACCGCCACCTTGGCGCAAAACCAACTTAATGCGCGGAACCACGTTGGAGCGCCAAGGCCCCTCGGTGTGTGAAAACACGTCGACGCGCGAACAACGGTGCGCCGAAATGGGTGCGGCCCGCGGGCCCAGCTCGCGGCATCCCCAGGCCGCGCTCGAGCGATGCGGTCAAAAGCGCTGTATCACACGGCCGCTTTCCGAGACCACCAGCCAGCGGTCCCCCAGGTCTTCAAGGACGAGCTGCGCCTCGCCGAAGCCTTCCGCGACGCGGCCCGGGCGGCGGGTGCGAAAGGCATACTCGAAGCGGACGTTATAGAGAAACGGGTCGCGGCGGCTGCGAGAAATCTCGAGAGTGTCCGGCAAAAGGCGGAACTCGCGCACCGGCCAGCGGGCGAAATAGTTGAGCTTGTCGCGCACCACCTCGCGGAGAGCGAGATTCCGCCGCCCCCAGTAACGTCGCATGACCGGGGCATAGGTCTCGCGAATTTCGCGCGCGCTGTCGATGGCGCCCGACAAATAGACTTCGGTCAAAAACACGCGGATGGCCTCCTCGGTCTCTGCCGAGACCCGGCGCTGGGCGAACGCATCGCCCATGCCCAGCGAAAGTGCCAACAGGATGGCCGCCACGGCCGTACAGACTCTTGTCATCGTTTACTACTCCTGGCCGGTTGTTATTGTTGCTTTTGGCTGCTCATCGCTTTCTGGATCGCTGTCTGGCATGCTGCCCCAGACTCTCCTTTCTGTCATACCCTGGCAATGGGGGAGTTCTTCACGATCCCCGATCGGATGCCATAGAGGGGTGCCGCCTCCAATCCCAAGCGCCACCAAGTTCCGGCGGCGCCATATCGAACTGAGAGCGTAAGGATCAGGAGGGGAGCCGGGACCAGACCGACGCCCATTTTCCCCCCGGGGTAGCCCGCGGGGATGGCTCAGCTCGCACAGATGGTGGCGCCGGGCGGCAAAGCCAGAGGTGTCCAAGGGCGCCAGCACCCCTCAGCGCGGCGCCAGCACCCCTCAGCGCGGCGCCAGCACCCCTCAGCGCGGCGCCAGCACCATGACCATCTGCCGGCCTTCGAGCTTGGGCTCGATCTCAACTTTTGCCAGCTCGTCGACCTCGGACTTGACGCGCTCCAGCAGCTCGAGGCCAAGCTCCTGATGGGCCATCTCCCGGCCACGGAACCGCAGCGTAACCTTCACCTTGTCGCCCGATTCGAAAAAGCGGCGCATGTTGCGCAGCTTGACGTCGTAGTCATGGCTATCGATGTTGGGGCGCATTTTTATTTCCTTCACGTCGAAGGTCTTTTGCTTCTTGCGCGCCTCGGCCGCCTTCTTCTGAGCCTGATATTTGTATTTGCCATAGTCCATGATCTTGCAGACGGGAGGAGAAGAATTGGGGG
>WGBL01000455.1 GCA_015494375.1 Hyphomicrobiales bacterium
GATCAGAGCTATGGTTATGGCCCCACCGACACCTTCGACTTTTTTCCTGCAAGCAATTCCAAAGGCCGCCTGCCGCCGCTCCATGTCTTCATCCATGGCGGCTATTGGCGCGCGCGCGACAAGTCCGAGTTCAGCTTTGTCGCCGAACCCTTCGTTGCCCGCGGTGTCTCGGTGGCCGTCGTCAACTATGCGCTCTGCCCTGCCGTCAAATTGCGCGATATCGTCAAGCAAATCCGCTATGCCGTTGCTTGGTTCTACCTCAATGCCGACAAGCTCGGCATCGATTCGACACGCATCCAGGTGAGTGGGCATTCCGCAGGCGGTCATCTCGCAGCCATGCTGCTCACCACCGATTGGGCCAGCGTAAATTCCAAACTGCCGCGTCATCCCATCCAGAGCGTCATTGCCATCAGCGGCCTCTTTCTGCTTGGCGACTTGCTCGCGACATCAATCAATGACGATGTCAGGCTGGCGCCGAGAGAAGCCGAGGAATTGAGCCCCGCGCTACAGGTGCCCAAATCCACCCCCCGGACCCTCTTGGCAGTGGGCAGCGAGGAAGGCGAGGGCTTTATCGGCCAATCGGAGGCGCTCAAGCAGAACTGGGCGCCACACCATCCCATTCTCGAGTTGCGTATTCTTGAGGGCCGCAACCATCTCGGTGCGCTCGACGCCCTCGCCGAGCCCGACCATCCACTCCACGAAAAGGCCCTCGCCATGCTGGGGATTGCCAACAAACCTCCGCATTGAGCGCTCATAGTACGCTCCGCGAGGCCTCGCGGCGCAAGCGGCCGGAACTGATGGCGCACGGTTGGCGCACGATTGCCGCAAAATTGACGCCCAATGGCACCAATCATGGATGGTTTTTCGGCCCAAAACCGCGATCCTGGAAACCAAACCGCGATGAGGCACTCGACGATGCGAGCAAAGCGTAGTAACAGTTGATCGGGAATCGTAACAATTCGTAACACATGGTGAGCTGACGCTCAAGCGTGGAGGGGGTTAGTCTATTGTTACGGGTCGTGAATGGCCACTGTTTCACCACTCACACGCCATGCCTTTCGAGCCGAAAGACCTTTATCGAGTTGGGAGTTCGTCCTATGGTTCGGGGTACCATAGTCGCTGTTTGCGTAGCATTTCTGCTTACCACGGTTGCTGCAGAAGCTCAAACATCGCGTCGGCAAGCCCAGGGCGCGCGGACCACAAACACCACGTTGTCGCCCTTTGAGCGCGCCAATCGCGGCGTCGTCGGTATCATCTCGGGTCAGATCGGCAGCACCTCGCTCAAGATGACGAGCGATCTCCAACAGGCCCTCGATACCGCAGACAACCTGCGCGTGGTGCCCATGATTGGCAGGGGCTCGGCTCAAGGCATCCGTGATATTCTCTATCTCCGCGGCACCGATATCGGCCTCGTGCAATCCGATGTCCTCAACTATTTTAAGAAGACCAAAAGATTCCCCGGAATCGAGAACCGCATTCACTACATCACCAAATTGCATAACGAGGAGGTGCATGTGCTCTCGCGCATGCGCTACACCTGTGTCGAGGATCTCGCAGGCAAGGCGGTCAATTTTGGTCCCCGCGGCAGCGGCAGCGCCATGACGGCGAAAATCATGTTCGATGCCTATGGCATCAAGGTCAAACCCCTCTATCTGCCGCAGGAGGCGGCGCTCAAGGCGCTAAAGGAAGGCAAGATCGCCGCAACCATCATCGTGGGTGGCAAGCCCGCTCCCCTTTTCAATCACATCAAATATACCGATCGTGTGCATTTTCTCGATGTCGAGTATTTGCCCGCACTCAAGGACGGCTATTCGCCGGGGCTCATGGTCCATGACGACTATCCGGATCTGATTGCCAAGAACGAGACGGTGACGACGATCACCGTAAGCTCCGTTCTCGCCGTCTACAACTGGAAGACCGATACCAACCGCTATCGCAAGGTAAGCCGGTTTATCAACGCCTTCTTCGACAAGTTCGACGAGTTCAAGAAGCCGCCCTATCACAAGAAATGGCGCGAGGTGCGGCTCGACGACCCGGTGCCCGGATGGACCCGCTTTCGTGCCGCCGAGGCCTGGCTCCGGCGCAACGCTGCCCGTATCGCCGGCAAGAAGAAGACGGGCACCAGCGTGGCCAGCGCACGCGAGGTCTTTAATCAGTTCATCACTTCGCAGGCCGGAGCTCAGGCGCGCAAGCTCTCGCAAGCCGAAAAGGATGCACTGCTCGAGCAGTTCGTGCGTTGGATGAAGTCGCAGAAGTGATTCGCCACGCGCTGCTGCCGCAACGCAACCGAGGGGCCAGCGACAACCGAACGCAATGCGAGGCCAGCCAAGCCGAGCAAGGCCAGCGAAGACAAGGTCAACGAGGCAAGGTTAACGAGGCCAGGTCAACGAAGGCGCGGTCAACGAACTAAGGTCAACCAAGCGCAAACCGAAGCAAGCAAGCCAGGCTGAACGAGGACGGCAGAGCCGCAACAGAGATCAACCAGGACCGGGCTTGAGGGCCAAATCAAGCAACGAGTTCGAACGGTAAGCGAACAAGGCGCAAGACGAGGTCAAAAACCTCGGAACGAGAGCACAACTCCGAGAGCACGATACAAAAGGCCGCAACGAGCTGAACGCCACATTGGCGCCCAAACAATAAGACGATGAACCTAAAC
>WGBL01000456.1 GCA_015494375.1 Hyphomicrobiales bacterium
CCCCAACGGGCCCCTCCACATGTGCGCCTTCCCATGTGCCCCAGTGAAGCCACAGCGAGAACGGTTCAATTTGGTCGGGAAATGCATTAAACCCGGCTTCATGCTGGTGCTCATCGACAACTACGACAGCTTCACCTACAATCTCGTCCACTACCTGGGCGAGCTCGGCGCGCGCTCGCAGGTCTTTCGCAACGACCGCATCACTGCGGACGAGATCGCCGCCATGGCGCCGGACGCCATCGTGCTTTCGCCCGGCCCCTGCTCCCCCAATGAGGCCGGGATCTGTCTCGATGTGGTGGCCGCCCTTGGCTCCGAGATCCCTATTCTGGGCGTCTGCCTCGGCCACCAAGCGATCGCCCAGGCCTATGGCGCCCGCATCGTGCGCGCCGACCGACTGATGCATGGCAAGCTGTCGACCATCACGCATACGGGCAAAGGTGTCTTTCGCGGCCTGCCGAAGACGTTTGCGGCCACGCGCTATCACTCCTTGACGGTCGCACCCGAGAGCGTGCCCCGATCGCTCGAGGTGACGGCGGTGGCCGACGATGGCACCATCATGGGGCTGCGGCACCGCCGCCATCCGGTCCATGGCGTCCAGTTCCACCCCGAAAGCATCCGCTCGGAGCATGGCCATGCCTTGCTCGCGCGGTTCCTGAAACTGGCCAGGGCGCGCCGCACGCGCCAGGCAGAGCGGCGACCACGCCATAGCGGCAACGTTAGGCCGAGGGGCCCAGGCAAAGACAAGGCGAAGGACCGGGTGTAATCAGAAGACCGGGTGTAATCAGAATGGTTTTGTGTTGAGAGGGCGTAAGATACGAGCGCACAACAAGGACGGGCGCAGAACCAAGACCAGACAAGGGCCAGAGAGGGGCAAGGGAGCATGGTGGAATTCACCCACTACATCGACAAAGTGGCGCGCGGCGAGACACTCGACGCCGAGGAGGCCGCCGAGGCCTTCGACATCATCATGTCGGGAGAGGCCACCCAAGCGCAGATGGGCGCCTTTGTCATGGCGCTCAGGGTGCGTGGCGAGACGACCGAGGAGGTGACGGGCGCTGTCAAGACCATGCGCGCCAAGGTGCTCGCGGTCGAGGCTCCCCCCGAGGCCATGGACCTCGTCGGCACCGGGGGCGATGCCAAGGGCACTTACAACATCTCGACCTGCGCCGCCTTTCTCGTGGCGGGTGCCGGCGTGCCGGTCGCCAAGCACGGCACCGTCTCGATCTCCTCGAAATCGGGCTCGGCCGATGCCTTGCGCGCCCTCGGCGTCAAGCTCGAGGTCGGCCCTGAGACGGTTGCCCGGGCCGTGCGCGAGGCGGGCATCGGCTTTATGTTTGCGCCCGCCCACCATGCGGCCATGCGCCATGTCGCCCCTGTGCGCAAGGAGCTCGCGACGCGGACGATCTTCAACATCCTCGGCCCGCTCGCCAACCCGGCCGGGGTCAAACGGCAGATGGTAGGTGTTTATGACGCCCGCTGGCTGCGCCCCTTTGCCGAAACACTCAAGGCGCTCGGCTCGACGGCGGCCTGGATCGTCCATGGCTCGGATGGCATGGACGAGATCACCACAACCGGTCCCACCAAGGTTGCTGCACTCGCGCAAGGCGTGATACGCGAGTTCGAGATTGTGCCCGAGGATGCGGACATCCCGCGGGCGCGGCCCGAAGACCTCGAGGGCGGCGACGGCACAGAGAATGCGGCCGCCATCCGCCGGGTGCTGGCCGGTGAGCCCGGCCCGCTCACTGACATTGCCCTCCTCAACGCGGCGGCGGCGCTTGTGGTTGCGGAGAGGGCGCGCGATCTCGACGAGGGTGTTGCTATGGCGCGCAAGTCAATCGCCTCAGGCAGCGCCCGCGCCGCACTCGAGAAGCTCATCGCCCTCACCAACGCGGAAAGAGATTAGCGCACCGATGTCCGACGTACTCGCCAGAATCATCGCATATAAGCGCGACGAGGTTCGCAAGGCCCGCGAGCGGATGCCGCTCGGAGAGCTCGAGGCCGCGGCGCGCGAAGCTGAGCCTCCGCGCGGCTTTCGCGCCGCACTCGGCCGAAAGGTGGCCGCAGGTGGCTTTGGCCTCATCGCCGAGATCAAAAAGGCAAGCCCATCGAAAGGCCTCATTCGCGCCGATTTCGATCCTCCCGCGCTCGCCCGCGCCTATGAGAGGGGAGGCGCCGCCTGCCTTTCTGTGCTCACCGACGGGCCGTCGTTTCAGGGTGCGCCGGAATATCTGACGGCGGCGCGCCAGGCCACCGCTCTGCCCGTCTTGCGCAAGGATTTCATGATCGATCCCTATCAGGTCGCCGAGGCGCGCGCCTGGGGCGCCGACTGCATTCTGCTGATCATGGCGGCAATCGACGACACACTGGCCGGCGAGTTGATCGCTGCGGCGCGTGCATGGGGGATGGATACGCTCGTCGAGGTCCATGACAAGGCCGAACTCGCGCGCGCGCTCGAGCTCGATGGTGACCTCATCGGCATCAACAACCGCAACCTCAAAACGTTCGTCACCGACCTCGCGGTGAGCGAGACGCTGGCGCCCGAGGTGCCCGAAGGGCGGCTGCTGGTGAGCGAATCGGGCATTGCCGGGCACGCCGACCTCTTGCGGCTGGCGCGCGCCGGCATTGCCGCCTTTCTCGTCGGTGAAAGCCTCATGCGCGAGGCCGATGTCGCAGCCGCAACGCGCCGACTGCTCGAGGGCGGCAGGGGAACGGATCACACGGAGGCCCGCGCCACATGAGCAAGAAGCGCACGGGCAAAGCATGAGCAAAGCATGAGCAAAGAGAGTGAAAGCAAGACGAGCGCTCGACACGCCGAGCCGGCGAGCCCACCACCGACGCTCAGCCACCTCAACGAGCGTGGCGAGGCGCGAATGGTCGATGTCTCCGAAAAAGCGGTGACCACGCGCGAAGCCCGCGCCGAAGGGTTCGTCGCCATGGCGCCGGCCACGCTCGCCATTCTCGAAGCGGGCAGCGCCAAGAAGGGCGATGTTCTGGCAACGGCGCGGATCGCCGGCATCATGGCCGCCAAGCGCACCCACGAGCTCATCCCCCTCTGCCATCCCCTGGCGCTCAGTAAGGTGGCGGTGGATTTCACGATCTCGCGGGCGCCTGCAGGCGTGCGCGTGGAGGCGCTGGTGCGCGTCGAGGCCAAGACCGGTGTCGAGATGGAGGCCCTCACGGCGGTGTCCGTGGCCTGCCTTACCATCTACGACATGCTCAAGGCGGCCGATCGAGCCATGACGATTGGCGGGGTGCGGCTCCTTGAGAAGTCGGGCGGGCGCTCGGGCACTTATCGGGCGGCCCCCATGGCGCTCGCTGCCATGGCGGCGGACGCGCGCCTTAATGAGGAGCAGCGTTAAAAAGGACCCGGGGTGATGCTATCGGTCGCCGAGGCCCGAGCGCGCATTGTGCGCAATGCGCCGCTGATGGCGGTGGAGAATGTCGCCCTCGATTCCGCGCGCGGCCGCACACTCGCCACAGATCTCGCCGCAAGACTCACACAGCCGCCCTTCGACAGTTCGGCTATGGATGGCTATGCCGGCCGCGCGGCGGATGTGGCACACCCTCCAAGCACACTACGTGTGATCGGCGAAGCAGCCGCGGGGCGTGGTTTTGCGGGGCCGCTCGGCAGCGGCGAGGCGGTGCGCATCTTCACCGGCGCCCCGGTGCCGGAAGGGGCTGACTGCGTCGTCATCCAGGAGGAGTGCACCCGCAATGATGATCGCGTGGTCGTCAATACCGGCGCAGCGCCCGGCCAATACATCCGCCCGCAGGGGTTCGATTTCAAGAGCGGAGATAAACTCCTCAACGCAGGCCGTATCCTGACGAGCCGCGACATAAGCCTCGCGGCCCAGATGGGTCACGACCGGCTCCCGGTGCGCAAGCGGCCGCGTGTCGCCATCCTGGCAACGGGCGACGAACTCGTCGCGCCGGGAGAGACACCCGGGCGCGATCAGATCGTCTCCTCGATCCCGGTGGGCCTTGCGGGACTGATCGAGATGGCAGGCGGTGCGCCGCACCTCCTTGGCATCGCCCGCGATGACCGGGCCTCGCTCGAGGCGCACATCGCCAAGGCCGAAGGCTGCGACATCCTCGTGACCATCGGCGGCGCGTCGGTGGGCGCGCACGATCTCGTGCGCAGCACGCTCGAGGCGCGCGGGCTTGCGCTCGATTTCTGGAAGATCGCCATGCGCCCCGGCAAGCCGCTCATGTTCGGAATGCTCGAGGGCATGCGCGTTCTCGGCCTGCCAGGCAATCCGGTCTCGGCCCTCATCTGCGGCCGGGTGTTCCTCGTGCCCCTCATTCGCGCCATGCTCGGCGCCCAAAGCGTGGACGAGACGCTGCGCCCTGCGCCCATCCCGCTTGCGCCCGGCGAGACACTTCCCGCCAATGGCCCGCGCGAGCACTACATGCGCGCGGTGTTCTGCGATCCCTCGGGCGGCAGCGGCACGGCGGCCGGTGCAACTGCCGGTGCTGATCCCGCACCCTCCCTCACGACCGCGCGGGCGGTGCAGCCCCTCCCCTCCCAGGACAGCTCCCTGCTTTCGCTTCTCGCAAAGGCCGATTGCCTTATCGTCCGCCCCCCCCATGCTCCGGCCGCCGGGCCGGGCGAGCCCGTTCCCGTGATCACACTCGATTTCTGAGCCGAACCGGCACGAAAGGACTTGCAGAACAGGTGCGGAACATCTATTGTGTTCCCGGTTTGTACAATCGAGTCGCATCCATGGGCACCGGGCCGGCTTGGCGGTCCTGCAACCGATCGGCAACCGCAACTGCGTGCACCGCACATCTGGGCAAAGTCGTCGTGGCCAACGGTGGGATGCGGAACGCCAGGCACCAACGGGCCCTGCACATGTGGAAAAGCCGCGTTCGAGGCTAAGGCGACCATCGGGAGGGCGCAACGAGCCCTGCACATGTGGGAGAGCCACCATGCTCACACCCAAGCAATGCGAACTGCTGCTATTCATCCACCGCCGTATTCGGGAGACGGGGGTTTCGCCCTCCTTCGAAGAAATGAAAGAGGCGCTGGCGCTCAAATCCAAATCGGGCATTCATCGCCTCATCGTCGCGCTCGAGGAGCGCGGGTTTATCCGCCGCATGCCGCATCGCGCGCGGGCGCTCGAGGTGCTCAAAGTGCCAGACGCGCTCGCCGCCGAGCATGCGGGCGCGCACGGCGACAGCAGCAATACAAAGCACACGAGCAGCACGAGCAGCACAAGCAACACACGCCAGCAGACCTACAAGAGAGGGCTCGCGCCAGCCTTCCGCCCCAATGTCATCGAGGGCGACCGGAGAGCACGCCAGCGTCCCGGCGCACGCGCGCGACTGTCCGGGCAGCGCGATTTGGGCACCGTCTCGGTTCCCGTCATGGGGCGCATCGCCGCCGGCGTGCCGATCTCGGCCATTCAGGATCATAGCCGCGATCTCGAAGTGCCGCCCGACATGGTGGCCCAAGGCGAGCATTTCGCCCTTGAGGTCAAGGGCGATTCGATGATCGAGGCCGGCATCCATGACGGCGACCTTGTCATCATCCGCAAGACGAGCACCGCCAATAACGGCGACATCGTCGTGGCCCTTGTCGACAATGAGGAGGCGACCCTCAAGCGGCTGCGCAAACGCGGCAACTCGGTGGCGCTCGAGGCCGCCAATCCGGCCTATGAGACGCGCATCTTCGGCCCCGACCGGGTCGATATCCAGGGCCGCCTGGTGGGGCTCATCCGCCGCTACTGATGCCGCGCAGAGCCCAAGCGTGAGCGCGAGTCCGAGGCCCCCCGACTCGATTGAGAGGTAGAGGGGCGAGAGGTAGAGGGACCAGCAGGCGCAGAACCGGTGGCAGCGGTCGTCGCGGAGGCCTTCGCGCGCTTGGCGCCCTGCCCCCGCGGCCGCACCCTGGGGCGCATGGCATTATTCGGCGTCGCGCTGCTGTAGGGAGCTTGCCCCCGCGCCCGCACCCAAGGGCGCCGGCCGCGCCTCTCGGCCACGGTTTCGACCAAATAGGCGCCAGCAGCGCCGATGGTGACGGCGTGAGCGCCGGAGCGCGCGAGATCGCGGCCATCGATGACGAGCTCGGCCGATGGACACGCCCGCGCCTGGGAGAACGCGAGCACGAGGATCTGTGCCTCGCGGCAGTCGTCCTCGAGCGCTGCCGGCATCTTGGGCAGCGCCAGGCGCTTGCCGCGCACCCGTGCCACACAGCCGCGCCGATCGCAGCGATAGCCCCTCCCGCGCAGCGGCCCCGCCGAATTTGCCGGTGCACCATCGGCCTCGAGCCAGCGGCGCATCTCATAGCCGCCGCCACGGCCGGGCATGAACGACAAGCGACCATCGCCGAGGCGAATGGCAACCGTCTTGGCATTCCTGGAGATGAGGAGATCGGGGCGGGGCGCCTGTGGCGCAAGCACCAGGCCAAGGGCGACGAACACGAGCCCCGCAAGCCGCCAGCGCGTCTGCCAGAGCGCGAGCCAAAGGCCACCCAGCACGAACAGGCCAAGGGCGCTTGCCGGCATCTGTGCGACATGGCGCACCGCCCCCGCGCGTCCTGCAACCTCCTGCGCCACCCAAAGAATGCCGTCGAGTGCGCGCCCCATGGCAGCGAGCGGCATGCCATCAAGGCCTAGGGGCATGGCAAGCAGCGAGACGAGCGCAAGCGGCATCACCACCACACTGAACAGCGGCACCGCCAGCAGATTGGCGAGCACGCCATATTGCGTGAGCTTATGGAAATGGTAGGCGGCAAAGGGCGCCACAGCGAGGCTCGCAACGAGTGTCGTGAACACGATGCCGAGGAAAAAATAAGCCACCCTGCGCGCCGCACCCGGGCCCACTGAGACCCTGGCCGCGACATCGCGCGCGCCCTCATCTCTTGAGCGCTGCTCACGCAAGTGGGGTTCGCGTGCCTGCGCCCGCTTGGCCAGCGCCTCGTAGACGGCGACAAGCGCAGTTACGGCTGCGAACGACATTTGAAAGCTCACCGAAAAAAGGCTTTCAGGCCGCAACAGCAAAATCGCAAGCGCCGCCAGCGCCACATTCCTGAGCGAGACGGCGGGCCGGCCGAGCATTGCCGCAAGAAACATGAGCGCCACCATGACATAGGCCCGCTCGGTGGCAACCGATGCGCCTGAGATGACGAGGTAGACACCGGCGCCGAAAAGCCCCAAGAGCGCCGCCCAGGTCTTGACCCGATAGCGCAACGCAAGCGCCGGCGAGAGCGCCAGCAGCGATCGCGCCAGCCAATAGATGGCGCCCGCCATGATCGCCATATGCAGCCCCGAAATAGCCAGGATGTGCGCAAGCCCCGCGCGCCTGAGCGCTTCGACCACCTCCTCGGGAATGGCGCCCCGCTCGCCGGTGATCAGTGCGGCCGCGAGCGCCCCTTCGGGGCCCGGGAGCTGGCTCGTGATGCGCAGCGCAATGCGGTGCCTCAGGCGCTCGACCCACGCCTTGAGCACAAGATCGAAGGGGGGCGCGGCCGCCGCCGAAAACGGCTCGGGCTTGGCGATCGCAAAGCCCACACCGCCGAGGGCACGAAACCAGGCCTCGCGGGCGAAATCATAACCGCCAGGCATGGCGGGCTCTGGCGGCGGCCTCAGGATCGCACGAACACGCACGGCCATGCCGGGGGAGAGCTGCTGGCCGCGAAAACGCGAGCGGATGCGCACGCGCACGGGTCTGTCGGCCTCGCCAAAGCCTTCGATCGCAATCACCCGGATGGTGAGGCGCGGCCCCCTGGCGCCGCCCGGCGTGACCCACTCGACCCAACCCGTGAGCGTTATGGGCCCCGTCTTCTTGGCGATCACCGGCGCACGGACGATCTCGGTCCTGAGCTTGGCAAGCGCAAAGCCCGTGGCGGCGGCAAGTAGCGCACCGCTCGCAACGAGCGCCCAAGTTCCGCGCCGCACCGCAAGCCTCAAGCCGCCGGCCGCGACCAGCGGCGCCAGAGCCAAAGCCCAGCCGGGCTCGAAGGGAAGCCAGAAATAGCCGGCGATGCCCAGTCCCACAAAAACCGGCACCCAGAGGAACCAGCGATCGCGCTCACGCTCGAGCCGCGCCGCGAGCGCATCTTGCGGCCAGGACCTCAGCCAGGGCCGCACGCCATGGCACATCCGCACCCAGCCGCCTGTGTACGCCGTGGCCGGGGCCGGATGCGCCCCGAGACAATCATCTGTGCCCGCTTCTCGGCGGCCCCGCATGGCGCCCCCTCCCTCGCGGCCCCTTGCTCGTGGGCCCTTGCCCGTGGCCCCTCGCTCGTGCCGATGACGACCTCCCATGGGCGGATCGAAGAGGGCCGGGCCACCAGAACAGATTGCTGACGAACCAAGGCCAACTATGCTAACAACCCGACGCGCGGCCCGCCCGCCGCTGTCGGGCTCGTCCGACGTGCCAGAACGGTCCGCGGCTGCCCAACCCCTCGCGCGCTCGCCCACACCCCTTGAGCGCGAATATCAAATATCAAGAGACGCAAAATACGTTCACCGCATAACACAAGCCCGCGCAGCACGAGCACCGCATAACACAAGCCCGCACAGCACGAGCACCGCACAACACCAGTACTGCACAGGACCAGCACCGCAAGACATGAGCACCGCCCCAGGAGCGCACGACAGTGACAGACGTTAGCACGAACACGTCGGCCCGAGTCGTCACCCGTTTCGCCCCCTCGCCCACCGGTTTTCTGCATATCGGCGGAGCGCGGACGGCGCTTTTCAACTGGCTCTATGCCCGCGCCAAGGGCGGCAAGTTCCTGCTCCGCATCGAGGACACCGACCGCAAGCGCTCGACCCCTGAAGCGGTCGCCGCCATACTCGATGGGCTCGATTGGCTCGGGCTTCGCTGGGACGAGGACCCCCTCTATCAGCACACCCGCGCCGAGCGCCATCGCGCGGTTGTGGCTGCGCTCCTTGAGAAGGGGCGCGCCTATCGCTGCTATGCGACGCCCGAGGAGCTTGCGGCCATGCGCGAGCGGGCCCGCGCCGAGGGTCGCCCGCCCGGCTATGACGGCACCTGGCGCGACCGCCACCCATCCGAGGCGCCCGAAGGTGTCAAACCCGCCATCCGCTTCAAGGCGCCGCGCGAGGGCGAGACGGTGATCGAGGATGCCGTTCAGGGCCGCGTCGTCTTCCAGAACGCCAACCTCGATGATCTGGTGCTGCTGCGGAGCGACGGCACCCCCACCTACATGCTTTCGGTCGTCGTCGACGACCACGACATGGGTATCACCCACGTCATTCGCGGCGACGACCACCTCACCAACGCCGCGCGCCAGTCACAAATCTATGACGCACTCGGCTGGCAGCGCCCCGTCTTCGCCCATGTGCCGCTCATCCACGGGCCCGACGGCGCCAAGCTCTCCAAGCGTCACGGCGCCCTCGGTGTCGAGGCCTACCGCGCCATGGGCTATCTGCCCGAAGCGCTCTGCAACTATCTTGCGCGCCTCGGCTGGAGCCATGGCGACGATGAGATCTTTTCCATGGAGCAGGCCATTGAATGGTTTGATCTCTCAGGCATCGGGCGCGCGCCGGCGCGGTTCGATTTCGCCAAGCTCGCCAATCTCAACGGCCACTATATCCGTGGGGCGAGCGATGAAGTGCTTATCGCCCACATCAGGCGCGGGCTTGGCGAATTCGAGAGCAAGGCCGAGCTGCCAAAAAACCTGAGCAAGGAGGAGTGGGACAAGCTCAGGCGTGCGATGCCGGGCCTTAAGGAGCGCGCCAAAACCCTTGTCGAGCTTCTGGAGAACGCGCGCTATCTCTTCGCCAAGCGGCCGCTTCGGCTTGAGGCCAAGGCGCAAAAGCTCCTCAATGAGGAGGCGCGGGCGCTCCTTCGCGCGCTGCTCAAGGAGCTCGAGACACTCGAGGAATGGAACGCGGCTTCGCTCGAGAGGTGCATCAAGGCCTTTGCCGAAGAGAAAGGGCTCAAGCTCGGCAAGGTTGCGCAGCCGCTCAGGGCCGCGCTGACGGGGCGCACCATCTCGCCCGGAATCTTCGACGTGCTCGAGGTGCTCGGCCGCGAGGAATCGCTTGCCCGCATCCGCGACCGCCTCTAGCGCCACCGGCCTTCCGGATGTGGCCTATCAACACAACACGCGGCCCCCGCTACGGACGCGCTGGCGCTGGCCCCAGGCTACTCGGAGCCAGCGGCGCACTTGCGCCACCGCCCCCTTGCGCCATCGCCCATGGACCAGCCGCACGCCGCCTGCGGGGCTGATCTTGCCGCAGTGCAGCAAAACCGCTAAATCCTTAGGACTTCGAAATCTCGAGCAATGGCGGGCGCGCCGAGAGACGGCAAGCGCGAGCGATCGCCACGCGCATCCGCGCCCAGTTGCCAGGCCTGCGCGAGTGGAGGGGCCTCGAGAGGGCCGGAAACATTCAAGCGGCCGGGAAACGAAAAAACGTGCGCGCGTGCGGATGGCGCGCAATTGTATGATCCCAGCGCCGATCCCATCGCGCCGCTCAAGCGCCCCCGCACCGCGCCCCACCCAATGCGAAAGGAGCACGCCTCAATGAGCCAATCGATCACCGCCGACAAACCCGACACCAACAAATCGCGCGCCGACGAGGGCGGTGAGCGCATGGCCCTATTGATCGTCGACGGCGAGGAGTATGAGCTGCCCATCCGCAAGGGCACCATGGGCCCCGAGGTCATCGATATCACCAAACTCTATCGTCGCTCGCGGCGCTTTACCTATGACCCGGGCTACACCTCGACGGCGAGTTGCGAATCCAAGATCACCTTCATCGACGGCGCCAACGGCAAATTGCTCTATCGCGGCTACCCGATCGACGAGCTCGCCACCCACGGCAACTACCTCGAGACCTGCTATCTGCTACTGTTTGGCGAGCTGCCCAACAAGGCGCAATACGAGGAGTTCGCCAACCGCATCACCTATCACACGATGCTGCACGAGCAGATGAACCGTTTCTACACGGGGTTTCGCCGCGACGCCCACCCGATGGCGATCATGGTGGGCATCGTCGGCGCGCTGTCGGCGTTCTATCACGACTCGACCGACATCTATGATCCCGAGCAGCGCATGGTGGCCAGCTATCGCATGATTGCGAAGATGCCGACAATCGCCGCCATGGCGTATAAATACTCAATCGGGCAGCCTTTCATCTATCCGCGCAACGACCTCGATTATGCGGCCAATTTCCTCCACATGTGCTTTGCCGTACCCTGCGAGCCCTATGAGGTCGACCCGGTGCTCGCGCGCGCCATGGACCGGATTTTCGTCCTCCATGCCGATCACGAGCAGAACGCATCGACCTCGACGGTCCGCCTTGCGGGCTCTTCGGGCGCCAATCCCTTCGCCTGCATTGCAGCGGGTATCGCCTGTCTCTGGGGCCCCTCTCACGGTGGCGCCAATGAGGCGGCGCTCAACATGCTCGAGGAGATCGGCACCGTCGATCGTATCCCCGAGTACATCGCACGCGCCAAGGACAAGAGCGACCCCTTCCGCCTCATGGGCTTCGGCCACCGGGTCTATAAGAATTACGACCCCCGCGCCAAGGTGATGCGGCAGACGGCCCATGAGGTGCTCGACAGACTGGGCGTGAAGGAGGAGCCGCTGTTGCAAGTGGCGATGGAGCTCGAGCGCATCGCCCTTGAGGACGAATATTTCATCGAGAAGCGCCTCTATCCCAATATCGACTTCTATTCCGGCATTACGCTGCGGGCGCTCGGCTTTCCGCCCGAGATGTTCACTGTTCTCTTTGCGCTGGCGCGGACCGTGGGCTGGATCGCGCAATGGCGCGAAATGATCGAGGACCCCAACCAGAAGATCGGCCGACCCCGCCAGCTCTATACCGGGCCCGTCGAGCGCGACTATGTGCCGATGGATGAGCGTTGACCGGAGCGCGCGCGGCCCCGCACCGCAGCCAAGGCCACTCCTCACCGCACTTTATGTTATGTTGACCGCCGCGATGTCGATCGCCGCGCGCGCGGCCCACCGTGCGGCGGAGGGCGCTTGGCGAGCTGGGCGAGCACGATATCGGCAGCGGCAGCGCTCGGGCTTTCGGCCGCGACGGCCATGCGCTCGGCAAAGCCGCCGAGGGCCGCAAGCTGGCGGTCGCGCTCGGGGCCATCGCGGAGAAGGCGGGCGAGGGCTTGGGCAAGGTTCTCGGCCGTACAA
>WGBL01000457.1 GCA_015494375.1 Hyphomicrobiales bacterium
ATTAAGAGGCTCTCGCGTTTTGCCCATCTCGTCCGCCTCAACCTCATGCATCGCCGCCCCATCGACCGCCTCCATGCCCCGCCCGAGTCCGCTCCTCGAGACCCGCGCCAGATGCCTCTGGAGCTCCCCTCATGATAAACCGGACAGCAGTGGGTCACGCCCGGGCATGACGAAGGAGGAGTGCGGGCATGAGAAGCACACGCGATGACGTGGAGCAGGGGTGGGCGGCTTCCCGTCAACGTCATCGCCGGGCTTGACCCGGCGATCCAGGGCAAAGCATTGAAACGAAGCCGATATGCGGCCCTGGATGCCCGGATCAAGCCTGTGCTCGCGAAGCCGGGTATCCGGGCATGACGAGTGTGTGTTTCGTAATTTGCCTTCAGTCGGCACAGCCCGATCGTTTGGCTCGCCGGCTCAGAATTTGCCGTCATAGCTCTGGCGCGGAATCGGCACCTCAAGAAGCGTAAAGCGATCGCGCCCAAAGGCCGCCGCCACCTCTCGCTCGAGCGCTTGCGCCGTCTCGGCCCGCCGCCCGACGCCGCCCATGGCCTCGGCCACGGCCGCGAAATCGGTCGCCGGGAAATCGACGCCCAAATTGGCCCGGCCCATGCGGCGCTGCTTGAGCTCGATGAGCGCAAGCGAGCGATCGACAAAGACGACGACGAGCACCGGCAGGCCCAAGTCGCGCAAGGTTGCGAGCTCGCCAAGCACCATCTCGAGCCCGGCATCGCCCGTAAAGGCAATGACGGGCCGGGTCTTATCAGCGAGCGCATGGCCGATGGCGAGTGGCAAAGCGCAGCCCATGGTGCAGAGCGCCGTCGATTGCAACAGCGTGCGCGGCTCGGGGCATGGCCACATCTGGCTCAGCAAGATGCGATGCGCGCCGCTGTCGACGGTGGCCACCGTCTCGCGCGGCGCCGCGCGGCGAATGGCGGCAATGGCTGTCGCGGGACCCCAGCCGTCCTCTTCGGGCGCAAAACGCTCGGCAAGCGCTGCCTTGAGCGCTGCTACCTCGCCCTCGGGCCAGGTCCGCCCGCGCCCCTCGAGCGGCCGGCCATCCTCGCCGCGCCCAAGCGCCGCCAGCCCCGCCCCCGCGCCACACTGGAAGAAGAGATCGGCATGGTGGACATAGTGCCGATTGGGGGCGAGGGCGAACTCGATGGCCTTCGATGCCGCCCACGGCCGGCGCCAGCCGCTCCGCATCTCAATGGGGTCATAGCCCGCACAAATGACGAGATCGGCCTTCTCGAGAAACGGAATCACCAGCTCGTCGGAGAGCGGCGAGAGCCCATGCCCGCCGAGCGCCAACGGATGGTCCTCGGGCAGCACGCCCTTGGCCTTGTAGGTGGTGAGCACCGGCACCTTGAAGCGCGCGACGAAATCGCGAAGCGCCTCGACCGCGCCTTGCTCGTAAAGGAGATCGAGCCCCGCAACGATGACGGGCCGCTCGGCCGCCTGCAGCCGCGCCCGCGCCTCGGCAAGGGCCGGCCCTTCGGCGGGGGCCGTTTGCGCCGCCGGCTTTTGCAGGACGCCTGCGGGCGCCGGTTGCGCCCTGTTGGCGAGATCGACCGGCACGTCGATATGAACGGGGCCGGGGCGGCCTTCGAGCGCGATATTGAGCGCCTTGTCGACAATCACATCGACGGCGCCGTCGACGACCAGAAAGCTCGCCTTGGTAATCGGCGCCAGGAGCGCCTGATGGTCGAGCACCTGATGGGTGTAGGTGTGCGCGTCGGCAGGGCCGACACAGCCCGTGAGCACGATGAGCGGCACCCGATCCTGCTCGGCATTGGCAATCACATTGATGGCATTGGCGAGCCCCGGCCCGATGGTGGCGAGCAGAATGCCCGGCGCGCCCGTCGCGTGGTGGCTGCCCTCGGCCATGAAGCCCGCGCCGTTCTCGTGCTTGGTGAGCTGGAAGCGAATGCCGGCCCGATCGAGCGCGTCCATCAGGGCGACCACCTCGCCGCCCGGGATGCCGAAGGCGTGGCGACAGCCGGCCTCATAGAGCCGCTCGGCGATGATGGTGACGGTGTCCGTGTCAGCCATTGGCTGCCGTCCTCTGGTGTGTCGGTGTCGGGCGGTGGTCGAGGTTGAGATAGCCATCGCGGGTTTGCGGGAGCTTGCGGCCCAAGAGACCCGAGGCGACGACAGTGCGCAAGATCTGCGCCGTACCCCCGCCGATGGTGAACATGCGCGCATCGCGCACCATGCGCTCGAGCGGCAGGTTGCGCGAATAGCCCGCCGCGCCATGGAGCTGGAGGGCATCGTTGGTGACCTTGATCGCGGTCTCGGAGGCGAGAATCTTGGCC
>WGBL01000458.1 GCA_015494375.1 Hyphomicrobiales bacterium
GACCCCCTCCCGGGCCTCGGGCTTCGCCCTCAGTCGAGCTTGCCCTAAGACCCCCTCCCGGGCCTCGGGCTTCGCCCTCGGCCCGGCCTCCCCCTAAGAGGGGGAGGCAAAACAACAGTTAACCGGACAGCAGTGGGCGATGTCTTGAGATGTCTCGAGCGCTTGCCCATGGAGCAGCTGTGAAGCAGCTCAGGCGTCGGGCTCATGGCCGCCGTTGGCGACCATGTCGTTAAGGCGTGAGGCGCTATAGGATTCCTCGACGCGCCGCGCCTCGAGATCGGCCAGCACCTCGACATCATTGCCCTCGATCTCGACCGGCTCCCCCCGGCGCCACTCAGCCAAATAAGCGTCGCTGTCCTTGGCGCCCGCCCGCATGGCTGCCATGTCGATGGCCGTCGCAAAGCGATCGGAGAGCTGGCGCCTGGCGGTGCGCCGACCCGCCGTCACGACGACCTGGGCCGGAATGTCACGCCAATAGAGGATGGTGCGCTGTGGCATGGTTGACCTCTCACTGCTCAACGATCATCGGGGCTGCTACCGCCTTCTCCGCTGCTGCTTCAGCCCCCACCTCTTGCGGTCGTCCCACCGCCTGGAAAGCGCCTGGGCGGTAGCCTTATGCACACTTGCCGGGAAGAAGCCAACCCGGCATGGCACGAACAAACGGCGCTGCTGTGCTGTCCAAAGTCGGATCAGACGCGCTCGCCACTGTCGGCTGCGGTCCGCATTGTCGGCTGGGTCTCCCGCACTCTCGATTGGTCTCCGCGTTGTCGATTGGGATCCCCGCAGTCGGTCGGAAAGGAGCCAAGCGACCTCGGCGCCATTCCTGCGACGCGCCCCTTGCGATTAGCCGAGCCGGCCAGTGTCCGGCCGGCGGGTCGGCCCATCGGCGAACAGGCCCTCCGGCGCGCCGGTCTCAGAGGGTTCCGCGTCATCGGCCGGCCGCGACCCGGTCTCATCCAGGCTCTGCACGCCTTCGGATGCCCCGAGATTCTCAGAAGGGACGGCGTGCTCGGGCGGGCCGTGATAAGGCGCGCGGGCCCGGGTTCCGGCCTCATCGGGGGCCTGGGGCTGTGGCACCGGTCCGGCGTGTGGTGCGACTTCCACCCCCCCGAGCGTGGGGCCGCTTTCGGGCGCCAGTTGCGGGGCCTCCTCTCTGGTGGCATCTATCCACTCTTCCGCCACGACCATCTCTTCTCGTTCTTCCACCGCATCCATGCCTTCTTCCGCCAAATCCGATTGTGCGGTGGCGATTTGATACGTGGCCTCGTCTTCGCGTGGCCCGATGGGGCGCATTTGCGCCGCACTGGCCGTAACCGCCCCGTGCGCCGCCTCCGCCGGAGCCTGAGTGGGCGCTTCGGGCGCCACCGCCTGGCGCCCGGCCTCAAAATCCGCCAGCCGCTCGATGAGCTCACCCACTACGATGCCGATGCTCTTGCCCGCATCACCGGGATACTTGGCGGCATAGGTGCGGCCACTCGAGGAAAAGTCGGCCGCGCGCTGAATGTAGGGGCGCAGCGGAATGGCCGCCCCAAAACAGCGGTTCGACTGATCGGCAAGGAGCGCCCGATGCCAGGCCTCGTCTGCCGGGCTGCGGTCGTCCTTGAGATTGACGAGCACGCCGATAAGCTCCGAGAAGCCGTGGCCCAGGCTCAGCTCGCGAAAGCGCTTGAGGATCGAGAGCCCGCGCACCGAAAGATAGTCGGGCTTGGTCGGCGGCAAGTAGTGATCGGCCTCACGCAGCCAGCATTCGGTGAGCACCGAAAGGCCGGGGGGACAATCGATCAGGATGACGTCGAAATAACGTTTGGCATCCTGGAGCAGGCCGCGGATGGTGCCGCGAAGATGGCCATGGCGGCGCTCGGCCGAGACCTCGCGCTCAAAAAGCGAAAGGTTCATGTGGCTTGGGACGAGATAGACCGAACGCGCCTCCTCAACATCGGAGACATCGGGGGCAACATAGTTTTTCCAATCGACATTGCCCGAGCCCATGACCATGTTTGAAAGATAGTCGACAAGCGTGTGGCGTTGGCGCTCCATGATCTCCCAGCGCGCCATCTGCATGAGCATGATGCTCATGCTGGTTTGTGAATCCGAGTCGATCACCAGAACGTTCCGGCCGTGATTGGCCGAAAGCGCCTCGGCAAGCGCCATGACGATGGTCGACTTGCCAACCCCACCCTTGGTGTTCATCACCGCGATCGACTGACCCATTGCCCACTCACCCGCTGTCAACGCATCCGCTACCAATTCACTGGAATCCGCCTAGCCGCAATACACCCGCCGCGATCCACGCGCCGCAGTCCACTCGGCTGCCCTCTCTTCAGCCGCCGTCCTCGCAGCCGCCGAAAGGGGGAATCACTGCCATGCCGCTTACCAAACCCACGCCGCCCTGCGGCGACGACCGCGGCCTCAAACATACTCGAAACTTCGGTATCCGCCACCACCCGTTCACGCCCCTGCGCCCATACACCACCGATGCCGTCCCGCCCCGAGTGGTGCGCTGAGATAAACCGCAGTCAGGCGAATGTGACATAGCACTATTCCACAGCCTGTCCACAGGAGCGGTTGTGTCGAAAGGGGGCGCAAGACCCAGCCAAAGCGGCAGATGATCGCATTGGTGATCGCATTGGAGCGGCCACCGCCCGCCCCGGTTGTGCAATCGGGCAACTATATCCATGCAAATGAATGAGATTGTGGCAATGGACGCTACCGCCCAAGCCCAATTCTTGTATAATGATCTTTAGTGGTAGTTCGTGAGGTCCTGTAGCGGGGTACCTGTACAATGTTAAAGCCGCTTCTTATGGCGACGGTGTCGTCGGTCATTGGTCCGTTATTGGCCGCGATCATCTATCTGATCTGGTATGCGACTTGACCGTTGCCAAGCCGAGGCGC
>WGBL01000459.1 GCA_015494375.1 Hyphomicrobiales bacterium
GATGAGCGGGCGGCGATGCACAAGCTGGGATGGGCGAGCCGGGATTAGCGGGCAGCGATGCAAGCGTGGCGATGCGCAGACAGCGGTTTGCAGGCAGCGATGGGTTTGCTGCAATGACGACGCCGCCATCATGCCGAAGAACCAGCGGGAACGCTCGGGAATGCTGAAATGCTGATGAGAGCCCCATGATCGGCCTGTTCGACTCCGGCCACGGCGGCCTCACCGTCTTTCGCGAGCTGGTCGCGCGCTTTCCGCATCAGCAGCTCGTCTACCTCGGCGACCATGCCAATGCGCCCTATGGTGACCGCCCATCCGATGAGGTGGTGGCGCTCACAATTGCGGGCACCGAGCAGTTGTTCACACTGGGCTGCCGGCTCGTGATCCTCGCCTGCAATACCGCAACCGCGGTCGCCTGTCGCAAGATGCAGCAGGAATGGCTGCCCGGGGCGGGCTGGCCCGGCCGCAACGTCCTCGGCATCGTCGCCCCCACCGTCGAGGCCGCCACCCAGACGCCATGGGCGGTAGAGGAGCCGCAGTATCCGCAGAAATACAAGACCGACGTCATCGCCGTGCTTGCCACCAGCCGGACGGTTGCGACAGGCGTCTACGCCGAGGAGATCAAGAAGCGCTGTCCCAATGTCGTGGTCGTCGAGCAGGCCTGCCCGCGGCTTGCAGGCGCCATCGAGAACGGCGCCCCTGCCATCGAGCTCGAGGCGCTCGTTGGTGAGTATGTCCAGGAGCTCATGCGCAAGCTCGGTGGCCGCAGCCCCGATTGGGCGATCCTCGGCTGCACCCACTTCCCGCTCATCGAGGACGTATTTCGCGCCCGCCTGCCGGAGCATACGCGGCTCCTGGCCCAGCCCAGGGCCGTCGCCGACAGCCTCGAGGACTACCTCGCCCGCCATCCGGAGTATCTCGCCCCCGCCTCGGGTCCGCATAGTGAGGGCACACCTACCGAGAAGGTGAGCGGGCACGAGAACGACAAGGCGCGCCGGGCGCCGCTGCTGCTCACCACGGGCGATGTCGAGCGCATCTCAAAAACGCTCAGTCCCTTCTGGCAATGGGATGAGGACATCGGCTTTCGCCCGCTTGCCGAGACGCTGGCGGAACTTGCGGGGAAAAAGCAAAGAGAAAAGCAAAGATAAGAGCAAGGCACAGAGAAACAGCAAACGCGCTCCCGGCTGCCCGGCCGGCAACGCACCGAAGGGCGCTTCCGACTGCCCGGTCGGCGACGCACCAAAGGCCTTTGAGAGCTTAAGCGGTTGTTGGAGCGGGCGATGAGATTCGAACTCACGACCCTCACGTTGGCAACGTGATGCTCTACCCCTGAGCTACGCCCGCATCCGTTCGGCTCGAGGCAAGCTCGCAACAATGGTGAAAGCGCCCCAATGCCCAATGGCGAAGGCGCCCCGCTTGAGCCACCGGTGAAAGCGCTCCAATGGCCAGAGTGTAGCGCTCCAATCCAAGGCGAGAGTGCCTCTTGCTCGAGCCGCTATATGGCGCAAAGTGCGCCGCAATGCAACCTCTTCGCCAACGCGAATTGTGGGCGCTTGCCCTTCAATTTCGCTCTGGTGTGGCTTCAATCTTGCTTCAGTCCTCAATCGGCCGCTTCACCGCCGGGCGGGGCATCCGAGTCGCTCGAGCCGCCCAAGAGGCGCGTCACATGGCCCATCTTGCGCCCGGGGCGGCTCTCGCGCTTGCCATAGAGGTGGAGTGCAAGGGCTCCGTCGCCCGCAAGATCGCGCCATCCCGCGACCTCATCGCCGATAAGATTGCGCATGACGGCGTCGCTGTGGCGCCAGGTCGCGCCGAGCGGCCAGCCGGCGATGGCGCGGATGTGGTTCTCAAACTGATCGACAAGGCACGCGTCAAGCGTCCAGTGTCCCGAATTGTGCACGCGCGGCGCAATCTCATTGACGATGAGCGGCGCGCGCGCGTGGCTCCGGGCATCACCCTGCCGCCCCGCAAGAGCCGGTCGATCGCCAGCCCCAAGGTAGAAGAACTCAACCGCAATGGTGCCCACATAGTCGAGGGCGACCATGATCTTCTCGACGATGGCGTGGGCGGCGTCGCCCACCTCGGGCGGGACGCGGGCCGGAACCCGCGACTGGCGCAAGATCTGTTTCTCGTGATGGTTTTCCACAAGGTCATAGGCTGCGAACGCCCCATCGCGGCCGCGGCAGGCGATGAGCGAGACCTCACACGCGAAATCGATCGCCTCCTCGAGGATCGCGGGCACCGCGCCGATCTCGTTCCACGCAGCGGCCAGGGCGCCCTTCGAATCGAGCCGCGCCTGCCCCTTGCCGTCGTAGCCAAAACGCCGCGCCTTGAGATAGGCGGGAAAGCCGAGCGACGTGGCCGCGGTCTCGAGATCGGCCGCCCTATCGATGGGAATATATCTGGCTGCCGGGATGGCGAGCTCTTCGAGGAAACGCTTCTCGGCGAGCCGGTCCTGGGCAACCGCGAGCGCTTTGAGGCCGGGCCGCACAGGGACGTGCCGGGCCACCGCCTCGAGGGCCCCAAGGGGGATGTTCTCGAACTCGTAGGTTACCACCGCGAGCCCTTTGGCAAACCGCTCAAGAGCCGCCTCGTCATCAAAGCGCGCCTCGATGTGCTCGGAGGCGACATCGAACGAGGGGGCGTCGAAGCGGTCGCAATAGATGCGGGTGCGAAAGCCAAGCCGGGCCGCCGCCATCGCCATCATGCGGCCGAGCTGGCCGCCGCCCAATATGCCGATGAGACTGCCGGGGGGAAGCGCATTCAATGCCGCCATGTCGCCTATTCCGCCCAATCGTCTCGCCTATTCCGCTCAATCATCCAACTTCCGAACACTCGGTTGCCCGCGTTCTCTGTCAGCAGCTCTTCAGCGCGTGGCACCGCTGCAAGCCTTGGAACGGCCGTCGCTTCCGGGGCTGGCAGAGGCGCAAGACGGCTGGCGGCCGCACTCGGGTACAGTTCCCGGGGCCTTCAGTTGCCGGAGCCATCGTCGTATTGCGGCGTGAGGGCCACCGCTTGTGTCTGCGCCTCATGCCAGGCCTCGAGGCGCCCGGCAAGATCGCTGTCGCCGAGGGCGAGAATACGGGCCGCGAGCAGCGCCGCATTCTTGGCCCCCGAGGCGCCGATGGCCAGGGTGCCGACGGGCACCCCCCCGGGCATCTGGACGATCGACAGGAGGCTGTCGTGGCCGCTTAATGCAGCGCTTTTCACCGGCACGCCCAAGACCGGCAGCCGGGTGATCGCCGCAATCATGCCGGGCAGATGCGCCGCTCCCCCGGCGCCCGCGATAATGACGCGGAACCCCTCCCCGGCCGCACCCTTGGCGAACGCGTAAAGCCGCTCCGGTGTGCGGTGGGCCGAGACGATGCGCGCCTCATGGCCGATTGCGAGCTCATCGAGCATGCGGGCGGCCGCTTTCATGGTCGGCCAGTCAGACTGGCTTCCCATGACGATGGCGACCGGCCTGTCGGCGCCTGCCTCTCGCATTGGCATTACTGCTGGATCCTTTGCGTTGATGGCTCCCTTGAGGCCCGACGGCGCGCACGCATCAGCTGCACGCTGAAAGTCTTGAAAGTGTCGCCAAGTCCTTAAGCGCCGCAACCGAGGCGCCTCAACCGAAGTGCCTCCGGTGCCTTCAGCGCCTCAAACAGGACACGTCCACCACACGCGCCCGGCGCGCTCGCTTCACTTGTCGCAGCCCCCCGATCAGGCGATGATATCGGGGAACAGGCGATCCTCGAGCTTGGCGATCTCGTCCTTTAGCTGTAGTTTGCGCTTCTTGAGCCGGGTAAGCTGCAACTGATCGCGCGCCGCGCCCTCCTCGAGGGCACTGATGGCCGAATCGAGGTCGCGATGCTCCTGGCGCAGTTTGACGAGCCGGGCTCGAAGCGCATCCTCGTCGCTACTGCTCGCCGAGTCCTTTTCTGACATGGTGCTCAAGTCCCAATCGTCGCATTGTCGGGAGGGCAAGAAGTATTGCGGTCTTTGCCTGCAAGTGCAAGCGTTCCCGGTCGGCCGGGCCCCGCCTCGCTGCCGGCCACCTGGCCAACGATTGCGCCATTGCGCCCATCTCATCCATATCTGTCTTAACGGTCTTCTCCAAATAACCGAACCTCTCTTATCCAAACATTCGCATGCCGTGATTTGACTCAAACCCCATTCTGGCGGAAACATAGGCCTGCCGATCCCGAGTGGTTGGCAAAGCAGGACCAGATGATCCCTGTGGGAGAGTTCCCGAGGGGCCGCTTGTGGTGGGCGGGTCGCCTGCCCGTGTTGGAGCGGGGCACGTGTTCGTGACCGAGCGGGCCACTTGCTCGCGATGGAGGGGCCCAGCTGCCCCGCCAGAAAGCGGCTTCTGGGACGCCGAAGGAGCAACCGCCCCGGAAACTCTCAGGCCAAAGGACCGCAGGGGGATGGCACTCTGGAAAGCAGCCGGCCGCGTCCCAGGCGCGGGCGTGGCTCGGCTCACCGAAGGGGTAAGCCGCCGCAGGTCGCCGGCACTGGCACAGCACAGTTGCGACGCAACGGGCCGATGCGCGCCCGTCCTTGCCAGGGCCGTCGGCGAAGAGCTCGGTGGTTAATCTCTCAGGTTCCGCGACAGAGGGGGCAGAGACCGGGCGCCCTTGGGCGGCCGGGCTGCACCGGACGCGGAGCCGCTGGGATGCCAAACACCGAGCCAAAGACGGACAAGACAACGCCTGCAGAGGCCGCGCCTCTGCGTGGGCGCGAGGGCCAGGGTGCGGGCGCTGGTCCGAGGGTGAGCGCTGCTCCGAGCGAGAGCGGTGGTGAGGGTAAGGGCGCCGGTCCGGGCGCGGGCGCTGTCGGGGCTCCCCTCTTGCGCACACCGCTCTATGACCAGCACATTGCGCTTGGGGCCAAGATGGTGCCCTTTGCCGGCTATGAGATGCCGGTGAGCTATTCCTCAGGCATTCTCAAGGAGCATCTCCACACACGCAAGGCGGCGGGGCTTTTCGATGTCTCGCATATGGGCCAGGCCTATCTGACGCCCGCGGACGGCCGCTTCGAGACGGCTGCCAGAGCGCTCGAGGCGCTCGCGCCCGGGGATTTCCTGTCGCTCGCACCGGGCCGGCAACGCTACTCGCTCCTGCTCAACGACGAGGGCGGCATTCTCGACGACTTCATGGTCACACGGCTCGCCGACGAAGGCCGCGCGCACACGCTCTATCTCGTTGTCAATGCCGCCCGCAAGGCGCACGACTTCGCCCTCCTCAAAGAGCATCTCCCCGCCGCCGTGCGGCTCGAGGAGGGCGAGGGCCGCGCGCTCCTGGCCTTGCAGGGCCCGGCTGCGGCAAGCGTGCTCGGCCGCTTCTCGCCGGAGGTGGCCGAGATGGCCTTCATGACGTCCGTCGAGCTCGTGGTGGACGGCGCAAGGCTGCACGTCTCGCGCTCGGGCTATACGGGCGAGGACGGCTTCGAGCTTTCGCTCCCGGCCGCCTCTGCGCCCGCCCTCTGGCAAAAACTCCTTGCCGAGCCCGAGGTTGCGCCGGTCGGCCTCGGCGCGCGCGATTCGCTACGCCTCGAGGCGGGCCTTTGCCTTTACGGCCACGACATCGACGAGACCACGAGCCCCATCGAGGCGGGCCTTGGCTGGACCATCGGCAAGCGCCGCCGCGAGGCGGGTGATTTTCCGGGTGCCGAGCGCATCCTGCGCGAGCTCGCCGAGGGCCCCCCGCGCAAGCGGGTTGGCATCCGCCCCGAGGGCCGGGCTCCGGCGCGCGAGGGCGCAAAAGTTCTCTCGGGCGAGGGTGACGAGATCGGCGTCATCACCTCGGGCGGCTATGGCCCCACGGTCGGTGGCCCCATTGCCATGGGATATGTCGAGAGCGCCCATGCGGCACCCGGCACCGCGGTCTCGCTTCTCGTGCGGGGGAGGAGGCTGCCGGCCCGCGTGGTCGCACTGCCCTTTGTGCCGCACCGCTATGTGCGGAGGAAAACCTGAGATTTGCAAGCAAGCCTTCATTGCTCGAGGAAAACAGCTCGAGAATTAGCTCGAGAGGACCCCATCGCATCCAAGTCGCATTCAACGAGAGGTCACCTGAGAATGGAACGTTACACCGAGGAGCACGAGTACATCCGCCTTGAAGGCGATGTCGCCACCGTCGGCATCACCGATCACGCCCAGGAGCAGCTGGGCGATGTCGTCTTCGTCGAGCTGCCCGAGATCGGCAAGACGGTCGCCAAGGGCGACGAGGTGGCGGTCGTCGAATCGGTCAAGGCCGCAAGCGAGGTCTATGCCCCCGTCTCGGGCGAGATCGTCGAGGTCAACGAGGCCTTGAGCGACAATCCGGGCCTCGTCAACGAGGATGCCGAGGGTGAGGGATGGTTTTTCAAACTCAAGGTCGCCGACAAGAGCGAGCTCGACGGCCTCATGGACCGCGCTGCCTATGACGCCATGATCGCTTGAAGAGCGCCTGATGAGCGCCCGAGGAGTGCCTCAAGAGAGCTTGAGATGAGCGCCAGATATGATCGCCTGATGAGCGATCCGGGCACGCCGCCGCCGCAGCCGCCGTACTCGCCGCAGCCGCCGGGTTGCCAACTTGTCATCGTGTCATTGAGCGGTGCTCGATCGGCGCCCCCGACCGCCTGAGTGAGCCCGATGGCCTGAACGAGTGCGATTGAGCCTGATTTCCCGATTGTGGAGGAGCAGCAGAGCCGCCATGCCGACACTCACACTCAAAGAGCTCGAGAACGAGGACAACTTTTGCCGCCGCCATATCGGGCCCGATCCGTCCGAGCGTGCGGCCATGCTTTCGGCGCTCGGGCTCGAAAGCCTCGACGAGCTGATTGATCGCACGGTGCCCGAGAATATTCGCTTCCGGGGCACCCTGAGGCTGCCCGAGCCGCGCAATGAGCGCGACACGTTGCGCGCGCTCCGCCTCATGGCCGGGCGCAACAAGGTCATGAACTCGATGATCGGCATGGGCTACTACGGCACGGTGATGCCCAAGGTGGTCCAGCGCAACGTGCTGGAGAACCCGGGCTGGTACACCGCCTATACGCCTTATCAGGCCGAGGTCAGCCAGGGCCGGCTCGAGGCGCTCCTCAACTTCCAGCAGATGGTGATCGACCTGACGGGCCTTGAGCTCGCCAACGCCTCGCTCCTTGACGAGGCGACGGCCGCCGCCGAGGCCATGACCATGGCGCGGCGGGTCGTAAAATCGAAGGCCAATGCCTTTTTCGTCGATCGCGACACCCACCCCCAGACCATCGGCGTCATCGAGACACGGGCGCGCCCGCTCGGCATCGAGGTGATCATCGGCGATCCGTTGCGCGATCTTGCGCCCCAACGGGTTTTTGCGGCCCTCCTCTCCTATCCCGGCTCGAGCGGCGAGATCCGAGACTTCTCGGCCGTCACCGAGAAGCTCCACGAGGCGGGCGCCTTGGCGATTGCCGCCACCGATCTGCTCGCCCTCGCGCTGCTGGAGCCGCCGGGCGCCTGGGGGGCCGATGTCGCCATCGGCAGCGCCCAGCGCTTCGGCGTACCCATGGGCTATGGCGGGCCCCATGCCGCCTTTTTCGCCACCCGCGAGGTCCACAAGCGGGCGGTGCCGGGGCGCATCATCGGGGTTTCGGTCGACAGCTCCGGCAAGCCCGCCTTGCGCATGGCGCTGCAAACGCGCGAGCAGCATATCCGCCGCGAAAAAGCGACAAGCAACATCTGCACGGCGCAGGTGCTGCTCGCCGTCATCGCCGGCTTTTATGCCGTCTGGCACGGCAACACGGGGCTCAGGCGCATCGCCCGGCGCGCCCATCGCATGGCACGGATCGCAGCGCTCGCGCTCGAGCGCCTCGGCTTTGAGGTTGAGACCAAGGCCTTTTTCGACACCATCACCGTGCGCGTGCCGGGCCAGGCCCGGCGCATCGCCGCCCGCGCCCGCGAGCAGGGGATAAACTTGCGCGTCTCGGATCCCGATCGGCTCGGGCTCGCCTTCGATGAGACGACGCGCCGGCGCGACCTCATGCGTGTCATCCGTTGTTTCTCGACGAGCGCATTCGACGACTGGAGCATCGACGATCTCGATCGTGCCGTGCCCCAGGTCATCCCCGAGCCGCTCGTGCGCAAGTCGGACTTCCTCACCCATCCGGTTTTCCGGCTCTATCACAGCGAGACCGAGATGCTGCGCTATCTGCGCCGGCTGCAAGCGCGCGACATTGCGCTCGATCGCAGCATGATCCCCTTGGGCTCGTGCACCATGAAGCTCAATGCCACCACCGAGATGATCCCCATCTCATGGCGCGAGTTCGCCCATATGCACCCCTTTGCGCCCCTTGAGCAGGCGCAAGGCTATCTGCAACTCTTTGAGGAGCTCGAGACGTGGCTTGGCGAGATCACGGGCTTTGATGCCGTCTCGCTCCAGCCCAATGCCGGCAGCCAGGGCGAATACTCGGGGCTCTTGTGTATTCGCGCCTATCACGAGGCGCGCGGCGAAGGCGAGCGCGACGTCTGCCTCATCCCCGCTTCGGCCCATGGCACCAATCCGGCCAGCGCCGTGCTCGCCGGGCTCAAGGTGGTGGTGGTGCCGTGCGATGACGATGGCAACGTCGATGTCGCCGCACTCGAGGCGCTTGCCAAAGAGCACGCCGAGCGCCTCGCCGCCCTCATGATCACGTACCCCTCGACCCATGGCGTCTTCGAGGCGGCGATTGTCGAGATTTGCGACATCGTCCATGGCGCCGGCGGCCAGGTCTATCTCGACGGTGCCAACCTCAATGCCCTCGTCGGGCATGCGCGGCCTGCCGACTTCGGCGCCGACGTCTGCCATATCAACCTGCACAAGACGTTCTGCATTCCCCATGGCGGTGGCGGGCCGGGGGTGGGGCCCATCGCCGTCAAGGCCCATCTCGCGCCCTTCCTGCCCGATCATGTCGTGGTTGAGGGCGTCAACCCCGCAGCCGGCCGCGCGCGCACCATCGGCCAGGTCTCGGCCGCCCCCTGGGGCTCGGCGTCGATTCTGCCCATCTCCTGGGCCTACATCGCCATGATGGGCGCCGAAGGCCTCAAGCGGGCGACCGAGCATGCGATTCTGGCCGCCAACTATGTGGCCCACCGCCTCGCGCCCCATTACCCCGTGCTCTACAAATCGAAGGACGGCTGGGTGGCGCATGAGTGCATCATCGACCTGCGCCCCATCGAGAAGGCCACCGGCATTACGGTGGAGGACGTCGCCAAGCGGCTTGTGGATTTCGGCTTTCACGCCCCGACCATGTCGTTTCCGGTGCCGGGCACGCTGATGATCGAGCCGACCGAAAGCGAATCGAAACGCGAGCTCGACCGCTTCTGCGATGCCATGATCCAGATCCGTGAGGAGATCCGGGCGATCGAGAAGGGACAGGTCGACGCAAAGGACAACCCGCTGGTCAATGCCCCCCACACCCACGATCTGCTGCTTGGCGAATGGCGCCACCCCTATTCGAAGGCCGAGGCGTTTTTCCCGCTCGAAGCGCTGCGGGAGCACAAGTATTGGCCGCCCGTGGGCCGCATTGACAACGCGCGCGGCGATCGCCAGCTCATTTGCACCTGCCCACCGCCCGAGAGCTATGCCGAGGCCGCGGAATGAGCACCGAAGTGCTGGCCCAACGGCGACGAGGCGAGTCCACGCGGGTGCGCGACCCGGAGGCCCTGAGCCGGAGCCCCTGAGCAAGATACACGGCGTGGCACTCACCATGCAGGGCGAAACCACGCGGATTTGCGGCCCGGAGGGGAGGGGGGCGGCCGGCGGGCGCGTTCGTCCCCTTCGTGCCGTTATCCCAAGCTGCATAATGAGCCATTCATTTTGCTCCTCGATGCTATACTGCTGAGCCAAACGATCGAGCCGTACCCACTGATGGCGAATCGCAAAACACACACTCGTCATGCCCGCACTCGATGCGGGCATCCAGGGCGGCATATCGGATTCGTTTCAACGCTTTGCCCTGGATCGCCGGGTCGGAGCCTGTGCTCGCGAAGGCGGGTACCCGGCGATGACGTCAAGCATGGAGTGCCCGGTCAGAATTCAGAATGTCGTACCTCGGATCAGTCCTTTCGCTCGCCGATGTTGTCCCGCGATGGGGACGGGGAAAAACGCGCCTGTGCGGTTGGATCGGCTGCCAAGCCGGACTAGAATGACACTGCTGTGGCCTCGAGCCTGCATTGCAGATGCCCCGCGCATGTCTGGAGCAGTCTTGGCATGGCCATGGTGCACGCGAGGCGCTGCCCTTGCGGGGAGCCGCGAGCGCAAGCCCATGAGCAACCAGAACCATAACCAACCAGAACCAGAGCCTTAATCAGCGCGAGCCATAGCCAACCAGAGCGCGAGCTAAGAGGCTCGCAATGGCCAGAGGAACTTCCGGCACCTTGCCAGAGAACGACGACAACCCGGGCGGTTCGGGCGGCCCGGGCGGAGCGAGCGACATCCGCCCGGTGCTGATCACCGATGAGATGCGCAGCGCCTATCTCGATTACGCCATGAGCGTGATCGTCAGCCGGGCGCTGCCCGACGTGCGCGACGGCCTCAAGCCCGTGCATCGGCGCATCCTCTACGCCATGCACGAGATGGGGCTCGCGTGGAACAAGCCCTACAAGAAATCCGCCCGCGTCGTCGGCGACGTCATGGGTAAGTACCACCCCCATGGCGATGCCGCCATCTACGATGCGCTTGTGCGCATGGCGCAGGATTTCTCGCTCCGCCTGCCGCTGATCGACGGCCAGGGCAATTTCGGCTCCGTCGATGGCGACCCGCCGGCGGCCATGCGCTACACCGAGTGCCGGCTGGCCAAGGCCGCCGAGGCGCTTCTCGAGGACATCGACAAGGATACCGTTGACTTCGTAGAGAATTACGACGGCAACGAACGCGAGCCGAGCGTGCTGCCGGCGCGCTTTCCCAATCTGCTGGTCAACGGCGCGGGTGGCATCGCCGTCGGCATGGCCACCAACATCCCGCCCCACAACCTCGGCGAGGTGATCGAAGCCGCCATCGCCCATCTCGAGAACCCCGACATCACCATCGACGAGCTGAACGAGATCGTCCCGGGGCCGGATTTCCCGACGGGCGGCCTCATCCTCGGGCGCAGCGGTATTCGTTCGGCCTATCACAAGGGCCGCGGCTCGATCGTCATGCGGGCGCGGGTTCACACCGAGACACTCCCCAAAGACCGCGAGGCCCTGGTCGTCACCGAGATCCCCTATCAGGTCAACAAGCGCACGCTCATCGAGAAGATCGCCGAGCATGTCCGCGAGAAGCGCATTGAGGGCATCGCCAACCTCTGGGACGAGTCGAGCCGGGAAGGCATGCGCATTGTCATTCAGCTGAAGCGCGACGCCAATCCGGACGTGGTCCTCAACCAGCTCTGGCGCCACTCGGCACTCCAGCAGTCGTTCGGCTGCAATATGGTCGCCCTCAACGGCGGCCGGCCCGAGCAGCTCAATCTCAAGGACCTCATCGCCGCCTTCAACGCCTTCCGCGAGGAGGTCGTCAGCCGGCGCACCAAACACTTGCTCAAGAAGGCCCGCGAGCGTGCCCATGTGCTCGTCGGGCTTGCGATTGCGGTCGCCAATATCGACGAAGTGATTGCGCTTATTCGCCGCGCGCCCGACCCGCAGACGGCGCGTGACGAGCTCATGGCGCGAGATTGGCCCGCACGCGACATCGCCCCGCTTGTGCGCCTCATCGCCGACCCGCGCCACAAGGTGGCGGACGATGGCACCTATCGCCTCTCGGAGGAGCAGGCGCGCGCCATCCTCGATCTGCGCCTCCAGCGGCTCACGGCCCTCGGGCGCGACGAGATCGGCGACGAGCTCAAGGGGCTTGGCGAGAAGATCGAGGACTATCTGGACATACTCTCCTCACGCGCCCGCATCGTCGAGATCATCAAGGCCGAGCTGCGCGAGATCGCCGAGGCCTATGCCACCCCGCGCAAGACGGAGATCGTCGCGTTCGAAGGCGAGATCGACGATGAGGACCTGATTCAGCGCGAGGACATGGTGGTCACCGTCTCGCACAAGGGCTACATCAAGCGCGTGCCGCTTTCCACCTACCGCGCCCAGCGCCGCGGCGGCAAGGGGCGCTCGGGCATGGCGACCCGAGACGAGGACTTCGTCACCAAGCTTTTTGTCGTCAACACGCATACGCCCGTGCTCTTTTTCTCCTCGCGTGGTATGGCCTACAAGCTCAAGGTCTGGCGCCTGCCGGCCGCCTCGCCCCAGTCGCGCGGCAAGGCGCTCGTCAACATGCTGCCGCTCGAGGAAGGCGAGACCATCACGACCGTCATGCCGCTGCCCGAGGATGAGGCCAGCTGGGGCGCGCTCGACATCATGTTTGCGACCAACGCCGGCCATGTCCGGCGCAACAAGCTCTCCGACTTCGTCGAGGTGCGCCAGAACGGCAAGATCGCCATGAAGCTCGAAGAGGGCGAGCGCATTCTGGGCGTCGAGGTTTGCAGCGAAGACGACGATGTCCTGCTCACCACCGCCCAAGGCCAGTGCATCCGCTTTCCGGTGAGCGATGTGCGGGTTTTTGCCGGCCGCAGCTCGCGGGGCGTGCGCGGCATTCGGCTCGCCGAGGGCGATTCGGTGATCGAGATGAAGACGCTGCGCCATGTCGAGGTGAGTGCGGAAGAGCGCGCCGCCTATCTCAAGCAGGCGAGCGCCATGCGCCGCGCGACCGGCGAGGCGGGCGAGGAGAGCGAGAATGGCGCGGGCGAGATGGAGGAGGCGAGCGAGGGCGCTGGCACCGAGCTCAGCCCCGCGCGCTATGCCGAGCTTTCGGCCAAGGAGCAGTTCGTGCTCACGGTTTCCGAGAACGGCTTTGGCAAGCGCACCTCGTCCTATGAATATCGGGTGACGGGGCGCGGCGGCAAAGGGATTGTCGCCATGGTCGTCAACGAGCGCAACGGCCCGCTCGTCGCCTCGTTCCCGGTCGAGGACAGCGACCAGATCATGCTGGTGACCGACGGCGGCCAGCTCATCCGCTGCCCGGTTGCAGACATCCGCATCGCTGGACGCGCGACCCAAGGTGTTACCATCTTCAAGACCGCCGAGGGCGAGAAGGTGGTCTCGGTGGAACATATCCCCGAAGAGGATAATGGCGCGGGCGAGGGCGACGGGTCAGAAGCGGGACCCCCGAACCCGGAAACCGGAAGGTAACAGTGGCGCACGATGTTATCGTCCTCGAAATCCCGCGGCCGCGGCGGTTGCCATTTCGCAACGGCCTTGATCCGCGGGATTATCGGGCTCCTCGACGCCGAACGTCAGCGCAGTCATCTGAGGGCGTGCCGGTTTTGTGTTGGCGCGGTCATTTCGGCCCGGCGACCGGCCACCGCGAAAAACTTATCTTGCACCCATTTTGTCTCGACTGACAAGATTGCCGTGCGTAATGTTATAACATTACACAGCGTCGCAAGAGGCGAATCCTAGAAAACAAACAAGGAACACAAGCGCCAATGTGCGGTCACTGGGCCAGGCTCCTCTCGTTACGCACCCCGGCGGCTGGCAGGGGCGGTGGCTGGGCCCAAGAAAAGCAAAAAGAGCGCGGCGTTGTCGTCCTCGAAATCCCGCGGGCGCAGCGGGTGCCATCTTGCACTGCCCTTTCCCCACGGGATTGTCGGGGACCCATAACCCCGAACCTCGCAGAGGCATGGTGTTCATGGGCCCCTGGATAGAAATGCGGAGCGAAGGCGTGCTTGTGCCGGAAGCGGCATTGGCCGCATTTCTTCCGGGGCGACAGGCCGCGCAGGCCAGCTTCTGTCATCTGACCCCTGACTCCCGACACCTGAATCTGGCACCTGACACGTGACACCTGACACCTGGCTCAGGCTTCGCCCCACACGGTTCAGGATGGCAAGCCTGACACCTGATCACCTGATACCTGACACCTGACCGCCCGACAACTGGGGCTCGTCACAGGC
>WGBL01000460.1 GCA_015494375.1 Hyphomicrobiales bacterium
GCTTTAGCTTGCTCGAGGCCGCCCCGTCCAGCGGGAATCGCTTGGCCGCTCGAGAGCCCCGCGTTGGCTGCCCTTAGCCGATACAAGGCGCCAGTTGCCAGAAGCCGAACGCGTCCCGGAGGACGGCCCCGAAGGTCGCGCCATCGCTTGCCGTGGGGTCCCGGCCTGGCGGTGTGCGGGAACACTGGTTTTCATTTCCGGCAAGGGTTACGATTGCCAAGTCAGCCGGGCGCGGTGGAGCGAGGCCGGGGACGGCGGCCCCTGGGAGTCTGGGGCCGATCGGTGATCGGGGAGGCGGTCAAGTGCCGCTCCGAGCCTGAAAACGGTTTCGTTGCTTGCGCCAGCGGCGAGATACCCGACGGGGCACTCGAAAGCAAACGTGCGAGGGCTGCAAGGCCATGTCCTTGAGAGCAAACAGGTTGCGCAGCCCATCGCCGCAGTCGACCATGCGGCTTGCCTTCCTTGTCGTGGCACTCATCTTGGTGCCATTCGTCCTTGCCGCCTGTGAAGATGAGCAGACCGCAGCGCTCCCTGCCCTCGGTGCGCGCCTCGAGAACGTCTCCGTTTCCGGTTTCTCGTCGGGCGCCTATATGGCGGGACAGTTCCAGTTCGCCCATTCGCGGATGGTCGTCGGCGCGGGGCTCGTTGCCGGCGGCCCCTATGGCTGTGCCGAGAACGCCTATGCCCAGACAATCTCGGGCCCCGGCGCGGCGTTTTTCAATCTGAGCCAAGCCATCAATGGCTGCATGCTCAACGGTATGAAGGCCTGGGGCATCCCCAACCCGCGCCAACTCCACGCAAAAGCGCTGGAAAGAGCACAGAAGGGGCTTATCGACCCGCTGATACATATTGCCGATGACCGGGTCTATCTTTTCTCAGGCAGCAAGGACCGCACCGTCGCCACCCCCATCGTCGAGGCCACAAGAGCGCTCTATCGGCTAGCGGGCGTGCCCGACGGCAACATCAAGATGATCCTCGATCTGCCCGCCGGCCACGGCTTTGTCACACGTAACGAGGGCCGCGGCTGCGGAAAGACGCGCGCCCCCTATATTGTCGGCTGCGACTATGATCAGGCCGGCGCGCTGCTCAACTGGATCCATGGCCCGCTCAAGGAACCCGGGGGGGCACTCAGCGGGCGCTTGCGGCTCTTTAGCCAAAGCCCCTATACGGCCGGGCTCAAGGGGCACGGCATGGCCACAACGGGCTTCGTCTACATCCCCGCCGTTTGCGAAAGGCAGGGGGGCTGCACCATACACGTCGCCTTCCACGGCTGTCGGCAGAACCGGGAAAAGGTGGGCGACAGCTTCGCCCGCAAGAGCGGATATTTGCGGTGGGCGGATGCCAACGCCATGATTGTGCTTTTTCCGCAGGTGCGGATTTCCACACTCAATCCCCAGGCCTGCTGGGATTGGTGGGGCTATACGGGACGCGACTACCTCACGCAACGCGCCCCACAGATCGTCGCCGTCAGGCGCATGCTGGAGCGTCTCGCCGGGCGCCGGGATGCGCGGTGATTGCTCCCAGGCCTCCAACAACGATCGCATCCAGTTCTCCAAGAGCCGCTCCTCCTGGACTTCGCATCCCGCTGGTTTTTAAAGCAAGTGGAAAAAGAGAGTTTGTTATGATCCGGACCGCGAATGCACTAATTTGCCTAGCGATTCGGCGGGATTAGCGTCATAGAGCGCGGCTGCGAACGAGTGTGATCAGAGGAGCCGGCCATGCAGCGGCGCTTGCAGCTGTCTCGGCTGCATACTGAGATTGAGCAAGTGTCGAGCTTTGTTGCCCTCGCAGCCCTTTTGGCGGCGATGGCGGCAGAGCCCCGCGATTCGGTCGATGGCGGCAAGAACCGCTGGGCCTCGCCCGACCATGCGCCCCACCGACGCCTTGCTGGCGAGCATGTGTTGAGCGCCTATTCGGGCTTTAGCCATACGGTGCCAAGCGACGTCACCATCACCCGTCCGGACGGCGCCTCGCAGACGCTCAAAGCCGTCCCTTGGCAAGGGCAATCCTTCAAGAGCCCCATCTATTATGGCTTTCGGCTAGCCCACTGGTTCGGGCGACTGCCGCTGGGGCTGATGCTCGACTTCACCCACGCCAAGGCGATTGCCGAGCGCGAAGCGGAGGTCAAGGTGCTCAAGGCCCGCAAGGGGGATGCCGCCGCCCCTGGGAGCACACCGGAGCGCCCCGCCGCCGTGCGCCAAAGGATCACACAGCTTTTCAAGAAGCTCGAGTTCTCCCACGGCCATAACCTCTTGCTCTTGAACGGGCTATTACGGCTCCCCTTTGCCTCGCTGCGCCTGAGCCCCTATATCGGCATCGGCGCAGGCGTGGCGGTGCCCCATGTCGAGGTGCGCGAAAGAGGCCTGGAGCGGCGAACCTATAGCTATCAACTCGCGGGGCCAGCCGTTCAAATGCTTGCCGGCGTCGAGCTCCGCTTCAAGCAGACATCACTCTTTATCGAGTGGAAGCTCTCCTATTCGCCCCATCGCGCCAGGCTCGAAGACGAGCGCGGCGGAGCGCTCGAGACCGCGCTCACGACAATGCACGTGATTGGCGGCTGGAGCCTGCGGGCCATGCGCACGCCAGTTGCAGGGCCCTGATCAGGCATGTGTGCACTCACGTGCGTGCTTGGGACAGCGAGTTCGTGGGACAGTGAGGTGGAGCGGGTGAAGGGAATCGAACCCTCGTCGTCAGCTTGGGAAGCTGCTGCTCTACCATTGAGCTACACCCGCGGAATCAGGTATCAGGTGCCACGTGTCAGGCGTCAGATGACAGATCAGATGCCAGGTATCAGATTCGGCCGGCACTGATCCTTCTCCCGACCGGGACTATAGACACTTGGCCGGCGGATTTCCAGTCGCAAGCGACCGAGCGACGATGGCCCCGTGGGCGTCCCATGGCCCGGGAGCGCACCGGCAACAGAGTCGTGGCCCGGACAAGCAGACCCATTGGCGTTGACCCCAAAGAGTGCTATGGCGATGGAGCAGGCGGGAGCCCGGGCCGGGTCGGAGCCCGCGTGGTGCGAGGGGTGGGAGCTCATTCCGGTCGATGTGATGGTTGCGAGCTCTCTCCGGGCGATGCAGGGGATGCGGGCTCTCTCCGGGCGAGGGGCAGCAAAAGTGGGGCGAAAAGAGGGGCGAGGGGCGATATGACGAGCGCAAGCGACAGAGTGGCCGAGGCGTTCCTCTCAAGCCTCGAGAGCGCCGAGCATAAGCCAAAGCCCTATCCGCACTGGTTTCTCAAGAACTGCGTGCCCCCCGAGACCATCGACGAGATCAACGCCCTGCCTCTGGCCGCCCCCGAAATCGGCGGCATTTCGGGCAAGCGCGAGCTCCATAACGCCACGCGCAACTACTTCGATCGCGACAATCAGGCCCGCTTCCCGGTCGCCAGAGCGGTCGCCGAGGCCTTTCAGATGCAATCCGTAACCGATCGGATCGCAAGCTACTTCGGCGCCAATCTTTCGGGCACCTACTTGCGCATCGAGTACGCCCAAGATACCGACGGCTTCTGGCTCGAGCCCCACACCGATCTCGGGGTCAAGCAGTTCACGATGCTGCTCTATTGCTCGCGCGAGCCCTCACATCGCGACCTCGGAACAGACATTTATGACAGCGAGAAGCGCCATGTCGGCCGCTCGCCCTTCGAGCCGGGCGGGGCGCTGGTGTTCATTCCCGCCGATGACACCTATCATGGATTTGAGCCGCGGCCGATCGAGGGCGTGCGCAAGTCCGTCATCATCAACTATGTCACCGACGAGTGGCGCGCGCGCGAGCAGCTGGCATTCCCCGACCAGCCCATCGCCTGAATGCGGCACCGGCAAGGACGCGGCCCCACCGGGTACGGCTCAGCAGTGGGTGCGGGTGAGCGGTGGACGCGGGGGAGGAGCGGTGGCGACGGGCGAGAGGCGGGTGGCCCCGACTCCCCAAGCCGCAGCTGCCGCCAAAACCGCACGCATTGCCCAGTGCAAACAATGCCGACAGTCAGCCAACCAGCCTCCCGACAGTCAATGTTGTGGGCGCCCTTTGCCGTCGCTTGCGTTGGGCCCCATGTTGATGATTAATTGCACTGGATTGTTTCTCGGATCGAAGGTCGCAAGGGCGCCAAACCGGTGGCGCCACCCCTGGGGTATCAACCTGGGAGCGCCACGCCCGAGGTGCCAGGTGCCAGCCTGGGGCGCGCCGGGTGAGGGGACGGGCCCGCGCCCAAGCGAAGAGAGGATCAGTCGTGAACGGGCCTGGGGCGCGCCGAGCGAGGAGATGGGCCGGCGCCGGCTTGTGGGGGGTGAGCCGGAAGCCAACCCTGACGCGGCGGCCCGAGGGCCCGTCTTTGATCGGTTCAGGCTTGCTTGCTCTTACTTCAAGAAGTTTGGGTTAGGGTAGGAAACAACGGAGAAGGTCTCATCATGAAAGACATCAAAGACATCATTATGAAGAACATCATTCGCGCGCTTGCCGTCGTGCTCCTCGTCGTCATCGCCAGCGGTCCAACCTTGGCCAAAAAGTGGACCACGGTCCGTATCGGAACCGAGGGCGCCTATCCGCCATTCAACTATTTCGATGCCAACAAGAACCTGGTTGGCTTCGACATCGACATCGCCAAGGCGCTGTGCGAGCGTATGAAGGTCAAATGCGTCTTCGTCGCCCAGGATTGGGACGGCATCATCCCGGCGCTGCTCGCCAAGAAATACGACGCCATCATCGCCTCGATGTCGATTACCGAGGAGCGCAAGAAAAAGGTCGACTTCACCGACAAGTACTACAACACGCCGGCCCGCTTCGCCACCTGTGGCAAGAAGCCGGCCGACGCCTCGCCTGCGGGCATGAAGGGGCTGACCATCGGTGCCCAATCCTCGACCACTCACGCCACCTATCTCGAGGATGTCTACAAGGACTCGAAAATCAAACTCTATGGCACCCAGGACGAGGCCAATCTCGATCTCAAGAACGGCCGGCTCGATGCGGTGCTCGCCGATTCGATTGTGCTGCTCGAATGGATGAAGGGGGCAGGCAAGGGATGCGAGTTCTTTGGCCCCGAGATCAAGGACGAAAAGTATTTCGGTAAAGGGGCCGGCATTGCGGTGCGCAAGGAGGACAAAGATCTCAAGGCTATGTTCAACAAGGCGCTTGCGGAAATCCTCAAGGACGGCACCTACGAGAAAATTAACAAGAAATATTTCCCCTTCTCGATCTACTGATTTGCGCGACTGCCCCCTTGCCTCCACGGGCAAGGGGCTCGACATCGCCCCGGAGCTCACAGGGGCTCGAGGCCGACAAGGGTGAATGGAGCCTGCCGCGAGTCGATGGAGCTTCGCGGGGGCGTCAATGGAGCCTCGCTGGGGCAGCGGGGAATGATCTCATGGGAAAACGCGGCGCGCGGTGGGCGCAGCTCGCCCGCCCACCGGGCGTCGGCTACGAGGCCGCCGTCCCATGGAAGACGTTTTGGGACTACTTGCCTGGGGCCCCACGGGATGGGGCGACGAGCTTGCCGACGGCCTGAGAGTGACCATTCTGCTGGCTCTTGCCACCTTGCCGTACGGCCTCGTGCTCGGTTTTCTGGTGGCGCTCGCCAAAAACTCGAGCGATCCGGCACTCGCGGCCGCAGGGCACATCTTCACTACCATCTTCCGCGGCCTGCCCGAGCTACTCACCCTCTTCATCGTCTATTACGGCGGGCAAATCCTCGTCCAGCAGCTCGTCAATCTCTTCACCGACACCTATGTCGAGATCAACAGCTTCGTTGCCGGCATGATCGCGCTCGGACTCGTGTTTGCGGCCTTTGCCAGCGAGGTTTTTCTTGGCGCGCTCCGCGCCATCGACAAGGGTCAGATCGAGGCGGGTAAAGCGCTCGGTCTCAGCACCCTGCAGCGCTTGCGCCTGATTATCCTGCCGCAGCTCATCCGCTATGCGCTTCCGGGGCTCTCCAACCTTTGGCTCGTTTTGCTCAAGGACACCTCGCTCGTCTCCGTCATCGCCCTCGATGATCTCTTGCGCCAGACCAATATTGCGGTCGGGGCCACCAAGCAGCCGTTTCTCTTCTATGCCGTCGCCTGCCTCCTCTATCTGAGCGTCTCGCTCCTCTCCTCGCTCGCGCTCACCGCAATCGAGCGCCATGTCAATCGCGGCCAAGGGAGGGCCTGAGCGCGATGGCGATGGAAAAGGATCGAGGCACAGCCCCCCTTGCCCCGCCAGCATGGCGGCCGCCGCCACGCCAGCCGGGCTTGCGCTATGCGGGCATTCTGGCGCTCGGTGCCTGGGGCATCGCCGGCGCAGGGCTTCTTGGCTATCTCATCAAGGGCTTTGATGGCGCCTATTTCGCGCGCTATGCGCCGAAGCTTCTCGACGGCCTTATTGTCACGCTCGAGCTCGTCTCCATCTCGATCCTTCTTGGCGCCATACTCGCTTTTCCCATTGCCCTTGCGCGCATTTCGCGCCATGCCGTCCTCTGGGCGCCGGCCTTTGGCTATATCTATCTCTTTCGCGGCACACCACTGCTCGCGCAAACGTTCCTCGTCTACTATGGCGCCGGCCAGTTCCGCGCAGAGCTTGTCGACCTGGGGCTTTGGTGGTTCTTTCGCGAGGCGTTCAATTGCGCGCTCCTGACGTTCACCCTCAACACCTCTGCCTATCAGGCCGAGATTTTGCGCGGTGCCATCCAGTCGGTGCCCCGCGGGCAATGGGAGGGGGCCCGCGCACTCGGCCTTCATGACGGGGTCACGTTTTTCAAGATCATCCTGCCCCAGGCCTTCATCATCGCACTGCGGCCCCTGGGCAACGAGATCATCCTGATGATCAAGGGCTCGGCGGTGGCCAGCGTGATCACGGTGTTCGACCTCATGGGCCAAACGCGGCTGGCGTTCTCACGCTCGTTCGAGTTCCAGGTCTATATCTGGGCCGCGGTCATCTATCTCTCGATCGTCGAGACGCTGCGTCGCGTCTGGGAGCGGCTCGAGCGCTGGCTCACGCGCCACATGAGGCCCAGAGCCTGACGGCGCTCGCCGGGCCGCCGCAGAGGGTGACGACGGAGCGACGGACAGCCCGCGCTTCGGGATGCTCTCATTCTCTCATTGGCACCCCCTCCCAGCGCATAGGAGCAGCGCGCAAAACATGAAGGGTGGATGAACGAGGCGTTCAGCCCCCGCACATAATCAATCGCCTATGCTCCAAGTCACTCGCAAAGAGCCGGCTGCAACTGGCTTCGAGCACCGGGTCCAAGGCCCGAAAACATGACGAAGGAGACAACCATGGGGAACAAGACGCTGATTGCAATCGCCTCGACGCTGGCCTTGGGAACGGCGGCTTTTGCGCTCGCCCCCGCCCCGGCAGCGATGGCCGGCAAACCAAAGATCCAAGGCTATCTCGACGATAGCGGCTTCTATCTCGATGTCCGCGTCCCTGGCAAACGCCACGACGGTATTCGTAAACGCCACTGGTATGACGATTGGGACGACTGGTACCCGCTGCCGCGCAAGCGTTGCTTGAGGCCAATTCGCGCCCGCGCCGTTGCCGGTGGCTATGGCCCGCCCTGGGTCAAGCGTTGGCGTGCGCGGCGGAAGGCCATTCGCAAGTGGCGCAGGAAAGTGACGTTCCGCTTCGGTCCGCGCTTCAACCGCTGGCGGAGAGCCAGAGGCAAGGACGTCTTCTGTGATCGCTTTGGCGGCCGCTTCGAGTGCTTCGTCCGGGCAAGGCCGTGCGCACCGCGGTTCGTCGATTTGCCCTACGACTACGATCTGCCCTTCGCTTATCGGTCGAAAAACAAGGCCAAATATCGACCCTGAAGACTGAAGGGTGATGGGTGATGTGTGATGGGCCACAGCTGACCGATTGGAGCCCCCACTGAAGCTCCCCCAAACGGAGCCCTGAGTGGCGCCCCTCGGGGCTTAGGGGGGCTGGTCGGGGCGCCACTCAGGGCTCCGTTTGGGGGAGCTTCAGTGGGGGCTCCAATCGGTCAGCTGTGGCCCATCACACATCACCCATCA
>WGBL01000461.1 GCA_015494375.1 Hyphomicrobiales bacterium
GCGAACGCTAATATCTCTCGTCTCGCAGCGAGAAATGCGTGCGGATGCTAGGCTTTTTGACGCATCGCCAACCCCGATGCGGCTCGGAGCGATTGCAACTTGGAGCGATTGCAACTTGGAGCGATTGCAACGTGGAGCCATTGCAACCTGGAGCAATTGCAACAACGGTTACCAACGGCCGGGAGGCAGCCGAGAAGAGGCAAGTGGCGCCCGCTTGCGATGGCAAAGGGGCACATGGCAAATGGGCGTGTGCTGTTCAAGTGGCTGCCCGAATGCTTGCCGAATTGGCCGAATGTGGCCCCGAGCGGCTGAGATCGGCGATGCGTGAACCCGGGGGACGGTCATGAGGAACAATCGGCGTTTACAACCGAGACATGCGCGTTTTCGTGTCGGCCAGGTGGTGCGTCACCGCTACTATCCGTTTCGCGGTGTCATCTTCGATGTCGATCCCACATTCTCGAGCACCGAGGAATGGTGGCAGTCGATCCCCGAGGAGATCCGTCCGGCCAAGGATCAGCCCTATTATCATTTGCTCGCCGAGAACGAGGAGACGGAGTATGTCGCCTATGTCTCGGAGCAGAACCTGGTGCCCGACGACAGCGACGAGCCGATCCGCCATCCGCAAGTCGAGGAGCTGTTCGAGGATTTCGAGGACGGCCTCTACCGCGGTGTCAACCTCAATCTTCATTGAAAGGGCAGCCTTCAAAGGTCGGCCGTCGGAGGGGGAGCAGTCTGGCGAGCCGAACAGCGCAGCCCTAAAGCGGGGGGTTGAAGCGGGCGGCAACGCGGGAACGGCGGGTGACGGCGGTCCGTCGGCGGCCCGGCCGGCCCGGCGCTCGGCTCAGTATCCCGGCCCAGTGCTCGGCTCAGTGTCCCGGCCCGGCGCTCGGCTCAGCGTCCCGGCCCGGCGTCTCGGCTCAGCGTCCCGGCTCAGTGTCCCGGTCCGGCGTCTCGGCTTAGCGCCCCCCGCCTCGGCTCAGCGCCCACTACCTCGCCTCAGCGCAATGTGCGCCGGCGGGTGCGCACCGGGCGGCGGTAGGGCCGCCTTACGGGCAAGGGCATTCCGATGGCCTCATCGCGCCTCCGCACGCCGCCCTCTGTAGCGCTCGCGACCTCCTTCGGCTCCTCCGCAACCCTATCGGCACACCCTGTTAGCCAGACATCGAACACCGGGTGCTCGACCGAGTTGAGACCCGGATTCTCGGCAAACATCCAGCCCGAAAAGATGCGCTTTTTCGTGCCATCGCGCTCAATGTCATCGACTTGGACGAAGGCGCTCGTCTTGGGTGGTTCGGTCGGCGGGCGGGTATAGCAGACCCGAGGCGTGACATTGAGGCTGCCGAACTGCACGGTCTCATCAAGCGGAACACGCAGCTTGGAAATCCGCGCCGTCACCTTGTCAAGGGCGGCAAAGACCGCGACGGGATGCTCGATCTTCTGTGCCAAGGCCGGTGCACTGGCAATGGCCGGACCAAGCAGAATGACCGGACCAAGCAGAGCGAATCTAAGCGCCCAAAGGTTCGAACCTCGTGGCCGCCCCTGCGGCACCCCTTGGCCGATCGTCTTCTGCATCGTGCTCATGGCTCTGGCTACGTGGTCAAGGCTTTCGCTATTCCGCTTGCTCGCTACTCCACTTGCTCGCAGTCGCGCGCTCGTCCATGGGCCCAATTGCGGCCCATAGTCAAGTATCGAGCTCGTTTTCGGGGCCAAGCGATGGCGTCAAAGTTGGGCCTTTCGGTGACACCATCACTGGCGTCGGGCGAGACGGCGGCAAGCGCAGCCCATCTCGGCACGGATTTCAGTAAGCCGCCCACAGCGCGAGCGCGCCGACGAGAACGAGGCTTGTGGCCCAGAGCGCATCGAGATTGAGCCAGCTCGCCGAGATGAACTTGAGCCCCAACGTGCGAAAGACCAACCAGGCGATGAGCCCGCCCGCTGCGATCATCGCCATGGTATGGACAAGCGCCACCGCCAATGCCATGGCCAGGTTCCCGGCCATCAAGGTGAGAGCCGCCTGGTGGCCGATTTCCTGCAACTCCTCGCGCGTGCAGAGCCCCAGATAGATGGGCACCAGCATGAGCCCGGCACCATGGGCCATGGCGATGGCAAACGACCAGAGCATGAGCCGGCTCGGCTTGATACGGCCGAGCGCGCGCGGGTGGCGCCGATAGATGAGGAGCCCGAGCCCGAAAAGGATGAGCGCCAGTGCGGCGGCAATACGGATCTCGCGGCTCCAGGCAACGAGCATCGTCAACAGCCCGAAGGGCAAGAGCACCACCGCCATGGCTGCGAAATGACCGGCCGCCAGGGCGCCGAGCGCGCCAAGGAAGGCCCGCCCTCGACGCTCCCTTGCGCCCTCCATGAGCGCAGCCGAGACGGCGAGCGGCCAGCCCATGCCCGGGCTCAGCCCATGATAGAGGCCGCTCGCAATCACAAGCGCCCAGAGCTCGAGCCGCCAATCGCCGCCGGCCATCCCGCCCACGGGCGCCCGTCAGGCCGAGGGATAGCAGAACGAATCGGTCGAGCAATCGCCGCCCTCGAGCCGGATCTGGTGCGAGCGATAGCCCTCGGGGAACTGGACAAAAAACTTTTCGTCGAACGTGAGCCCGCCATTCTCGCCCACGTCCGCCTTGACCATGGCGCCCGGCACACCGTCGGGGTAGAACTGGTCATCCCAGGTCGAATAAAGCGAGTTCGTCCAGTAGACGCGCTTGCCGTCGCGACTGATCTCGACCATCTGCGGCCCGCCCTTGTACGCGCCTGCCGGATGCGCCGCCTTGCGGGTGATGCCACCGATATGGAGCGAGCCCGCAAGCGTGGGGTTCATGGGGTCGGAAACGTCATACTGGCGCATCTCGCCCGTCCCCCAGCAAGAGACATAGAGAAAGCGGTCGTCGAGCGAGAGGTCGATGTCGGTGACAAGCGGCGGCACCGCTTCGAAGCCCTGGAGGAGGGGCGGTAGATCGTCCTTGGAGGCAGGCTCGGGCGGAATTGTCGCCGTCTTCTTGCAATGGAATTTGCCGTCCTCTCGCCACCAGGTCCAGATGGAGCCCTCGAGGTTGGTGGTGTCCACCACGACGCCGACAAAGCCATATTCGCGCGTCGGGTCGTGTGCCGGCCGTACTTCGAGCGCCATCTGATGATTCTCGCCAAGGTCGATCACCTGCGCATGACGGCGCTCGCGCAAATCCCAGAAATGGAGGCGATGGCCGTATTTGTTGGCGAGCAAATCCTCTGGCACAAGGCCATTCTCGAACTGGGGCGGCAGCGCCCATTCCGACGACACCATATAGTCGCGCGGCAAATTCCACCAGAAATCATAGTGCTTGTCCTGAGGCCCGCGCTCGATCTCCCAGCGGCCGAGAACATCGAACGTCTCGCAATCCATGAGAAAGATGCCCGGAGGGCCGTCGGTGCCGTCGGCGCCACCGCCGCCGAGGCATGAGATGTAGATTCCCTCGGGCCCGCAATGGATCGTATGGGGCCGGGAGTAACCCGTCTTGCGGAAAACCTCCTCGGGCTCGATGATCTTGTGGATCTTGGCCTCGGTCGGGCTCGGCTTGGTATCGATAACATAGATGCGCGAGGAGCGCAGCCCCGGGATGATGAGATAGCGGCGCTCGAGAAAGGCATGGCCCGTTAAGGGCGAGAGCGCCGACGAGCAGGCGTTCCAGCCGAAGTGGTGGAACTCGTCGCCTGTGTTGGGCATGGTGACGGTGTGAACGATCTTGCCGTAGTCCGCAGACCCTGGATTGACATCGACGACACCGAGCGCGTCGGGTTGCGAAAAGTCCGGGCTCAGCATGAGCGTATAGGCATAAGTCTCGGCCGGCGCCTCCATGGCGAGCTTGGGCGAGGCGTAGAACGTCGGATCGGGACGCATGTTCATGGCTCGTTTCCTCCAGCGTCAATTATTGTCTTGTTGTTGTGATGGTGGTTGCATGCGCGGTTTTGCGCTAAACCACGCAACCGCTGCCATGTCGGCACGACCATGCGAGCGCCGCCATGCCAGCGCCAAGAAACAACCGTAGCCGCAAACAAGGGCAAGGCAAGAGCGAAAGTTGCGCTCCTTGAGAGAAGCACCACCATGCCACGCAAACTCGTCGCCGAGTTTCTCGGCACCCTCTTTCTGCTCGCCACCGTCGTGGGCTCGGGCATCATGGCCGAGCGCCTGGCCGACGGCAATGTCGCCCTTGCCCTCCTTGCCAATGCCATCGCCACGGGCGCCATCCTCGTCGTGCTCATCCTCGTCTTTGGCCCCCTCTCGGGTGCGCATTTCAATCCTGCCGTGAGCCTCGCCTTTCTCCTGCGGCGCCAGCTCGAAGGGCGCGCGGCGTTCTCATACGTACTGGCGCAGATTGCCGGCGGGATCTGCGGTGTCCTGGTTGCCCATGTCATGTTTGCGCTGCCCCTCTTCGAGCTCTCGACGACGGCGAGGAGTGGCCTCGGCCAATGGGCGGGCGAGTTCGTCGCCACTTTCGGCCTCCTTGCGACGATCTTCGGCTGTCTCAAGGCGCGGCCCGATGCCGTGCCTCAGGCCGTCGGCCTCTATATTGCGGCCGGCTACTGGTTCACCTCCTCGACCTCGTTCGCCAATCCGGCGGTCACCATTGCCCGCGGGCTCAGCAACACCTTTGCCGGCATCGCGCCTGGCGACGTCCTGCCCTTCATTGCGCTGCAGCTCGCCGGCGCTGTCGCCGCGACGTATGTCTTCGGCTGGCTCCTCGAGGAGGCGCCGCACGTCAAAGTCAAAAAAGTCAAAAAAGCACCGCTCGCGCCGGGGGACATGGCCCGCCGCAAGCCCTCGCGAGAAGGCGCCGAGGCACAACGAGCCGGGCTGGCCAATGAGTAGGGCAGGCCAATCGTTCGATTTCGACGCCGAGATCGACCGGCGTAAGACGCCCGCACTCAAGGTGCACCCTCACGTCGTCGGTCCCTGGCAGGAGGGGCTTTTTGCGGCCGGCGTGGCCGATATGGACTTTTGCGCCCCGGCGGTCGTCCGCGAGGCCCTTGCGCGCCGGCTTGCCCATGGCGTCTTCGGGTATGAAGCGGTGCCCGATGGGCTCATTCCGGCGCTCTGCAACTGGCTTGCAGAAGAGCACGGCTGGCAAGTTCCGGCCTCTCATGTCCTGCGCGCCCCCAACATCCTCAATGCGCTCGCCATGGCGGTCAATCTGTTCAGCGAAAAGGGCGATGGCGTCATCGTTCAGCCACCGGTCTTTTTCGACTTCTTCGATGTCATTCGCGAGAATGGCCGTCGGGTGGTGAGCAATCCGCTGCTGCTCGAGGGGGGACGCTATCATATGGATTTTGCGGGGCTTGCGCGGCTGGCCGCCGAGCCGCGAACGCGCCTCCTCTTTCTGTGCAACCCCCACAACCCGGTGGGCCGCGTCTGGAGCCGCAGCGAGCTCGAGACGCTCGGGGCCATTTGCGCAGAGCATGGCGTGCTCGTGGTCTCTGACGAGATCCATGGCGATCTCGCCTATGCCGCCCATCCCTACACGCCATTTGCCGCCCTTGGCGAGGCGTTCGCGCAAAACGCGATCAGCTGTCTCTCGCCCGCCAAGAGCTTCAATATCGCCTCGTGCTGCACGGCCTTTACCGTAATCGCCGATGAGGCGCGGCGGGCGGCCTTCGCCGCCGAGAACAGCCGGCTCACCGTCAACAAGAACAACGCCTTCGCCAATGTGGCGATGGAGGCCGCCTATCGCGAGGGCGGACCCTGGCTGGCGGCGGTGCGCGCTTATATCGAGGAAAACGCGGCGCTCGTCGCCGCCCGCATTGCCGAGCTCGCGGGCGTCGACCTGATCACGCCGGAAGGCACGTTTCTGCTCTGGCTCGATTTTCGGCAAACGGGCCTTGCGGACGAGGCGCTGCGCTCATTCTTGCGCGAGAAGGCGCGTTGGGCCGTGATCCGTGGCGAGGCGTTCGGCGAGGGCGGCCGGGGCTTTGCCCGGATCAATATTGCGTGCCCGCGCGCGCGGCTCGAGCGCGCCCTCGCGCAGCTCGCCCACGCAATGGCCACCCTCTAACTCGCACACGCCTCGACCACCCTCTAACCTAAAGCATGTCTTGGCCAGATAGACATGTCTTGGCCAGATAGAATCGATTCTGTTGCTCGATTGGCGTGGGCGATCCGGCGCTTCCTCTTTGTCACCCCGCGCGGTTTTTAGCTTTGCGCGCGCCGACCCTCCAACCCGCGCGCTCTTTTAGCTTTGCGCGCGCCGACCCTCCAACCCGCGCGCTTTTTTAGCTTTGCGCGCGCCGACCCTCCAACCCGCGCGC
>WGBL01000462.1 GCA_015494375.1 Hyphomicrobiales bacterium
GAGTAAAGCTATCGCGATAGAGATCGGCAATATCGAGAGCAAAGGCGTTGCCCGAATCCTCGTGAATGAAGCCAAGCTGTGGGATAGTGGATGTTGCGGCAACCGCAATCGTCGCGGCCGCATAGACCGCGGTGGCGGCATGATTGATCGCCTGGTTGGGTATATCGGCGGCGTCGGGGTTGGCGCGATCATATTTTCGTCCCCGCCATTCGACACCAAAACGCTCTGCCATCAGGCGATAGGTCTCCTTGGCGCGCGCGCCCTCGACGCCGCGCAGGATCTCGATGTCGCGCGAAGGCAAAACCTCGCCGAGACGGATGGCATACATGCGCCGGGCCACCGCCAGGTGTGATTGCGGTTTGGCCCATTTGCGCATCTGCAGGCGGGCGAGCGTCGATGTATCGGGCATGAGCGGTGGGGCAGTGTAAAGGCGCACGCCCCCTTCCCCCACCGCCACGAGCGCGGTGCCATGGGCAGCAAGCAGGCGAAGCGCGTCATGGGTGACCGAGGAGCCCGGCCCGAGGAGGATCATGGAGAGCGATTGGTGGGGAATCTGGTAATCGCCGGCCTCGAGCGCACCGCCCGCGGTCACGAAACGCAAGCAGCCATCCTCGACCTCGAGGCGACCGCGATCGAGCCACAGAAGGCCGTGGCGATCGGCATGGGGCATGCGGGCCTTGTCGAGGCCGAGGCGACCGAGGAGCATGGGGCTATCCTCCCGGGGCAAGCAACAACATTCCAAAGCCAAACGCCCGATGGCGGCCAAGGCCACGGGCAAGCAGCGCGGTGAACTTGTCCGAGTCCGTGATGGCGAGTGTGCCGACGAAAGTGACGTCAGGGCCGGTGATGGTCGCTCTTTTCTCGGTCCGGCCCTCAGCATTTTTCCTCCGGCGGAAGACCTTCTCGAGGCGGAAGCGTCTCATCCGGACATCTGCGGGCTCGGCTCCCCCCCTTCGGCAAAACTCCTCGCAGAGCCACTTCCGATAAACCTCTGATCGATCGATCGGCTTTTCCTTTGGAACGCCGTGTACGGCTACGCGAAAGACGTCGCACTCACGTGGCAAACCTCGAGCTTCGGCATTGCTCACCCGGACAACGGGGCGGCATCGCGCCTCGAAACGATAGCGGCGGCCTACCGTCCAACGTTCAGGCAAAGGCTTTGCCTCCAGAGTATCGAGCCCGACGGCGGCAGAAGCCTCTTTCCAATTCTCACCGACCGATTGCTGAAGGTCGGCATACTCCCTGAGAGCCGCCTCGTCGTATGGGGAGTAGGCCAGGAGCTTTCCAAACCGTGGCTCAAAGTGGAAGGGTTTGGGGGCCGCCTGCCCGAACGTTCCGGTGAGCGCCTTATGCAGCAGATAGCCCTGATCGACATTGCGCCGGCGATCGGGGCCGGACCGGCAAGGACACCAGACTGTTTATTGACGCCGTGCTGTGGATCGCGCGCACGGGCTCTCCGTGGCGCGATTTGCCGCCGGAATTCGGGCCCTGGTACACGGCCTACACACGCTTCTGGAGGTGGTCGCGCAAGGGCGTTTGGGAGAGTCTTTTCAAGGACTTGGCGCAGGACCCCGACTTTGAATACCTCATTATTGACAGCACCATCGTCCGGACACATCAGCATACCGCCGGCGCAAGGGGGGACTGAGAATCAGGCCATCGGGCACTCGCGCGGCGGCCTGAGTTGCAAGATCCACATCCTCGTCGACGGGCTCGGCAATCCCTTGCGGTTCATCCTCACGGCCGGCCAGGTCGCCAACATCACGAAAGCCATCGACCTCTTGACGGACACCGCTCTCGACAAGGTGCTGGCCGACAAGGCCTATGATTCGGACGCGTTCCGCGCCTACATCGCCGAGGCCGGTGGTGAGGCGGTGATCCCCTCGAACCGTTCCCGGGCGATTGCCATCCCCTATGACCAGGACATCTACAAGGAACGTCATCTGGTCGAGTGTTTCATCAATAAGATCAAACACTTCAGGCGCATCGCCACGCGCTATGAAAAGACCGCGCTCTCATTCCACTCCATGCTATGTCTATGTGGAGCAATGATCTGGATGCGATAAATGTAAACAGGAGCTAGGCTGGGGGCAATAGATATAGATAGGGGTCGCATCGCCGGAGACCGCGCCGCTCGAGGGCATCCCAACCGCGAGATCCAAGACATCATAGGGTGGCTTATTCCAGTCAAGGGATTCGTCATCCAAAAAATGAAGCTCTTTGTTATTTGAAAGATGGATGTCCGGATGCTGGCGCAGGAAATGCCAAAGCGCGGTCGTGCCGCTCTTCTGCGCTCCGCCGATTAAGAAGTCCAGCTTTGTTCCCAAGTGCAAGCCCCCCCGATCTCAAATGGGGCCTGGCCTGCCCAGCCGCCCCTGGTGAACTGGCACCCGCCCGCGCACCACTTTACCGCACCGGCAAAGACCTGCCGGCGGCCCTCACCTCATCCCGTCGTCGTCTCATAAACCTCCAGCGCCTCATCGAGCGGCCCGCAAAAGAGCGCCTTGCCGCGCGAGAGCACCAGCCCATGCGTACACAGGCTCCTCATCAGCGCCGTGTTGTGGCTCGCCAGCACGAGGCCGCGGCTCTTTTCCACCAGGCTGGCCATGCGCGCCTTGACCTTTTGCCGAAAGCCTACGTCGCCCGCGCCGATCCACTCGTCGAGCAGAAGGATGTCGGGCTCCACCATGGTCGAGACCGAGAAGGCGAGCCTCAACCGCATGCCGGTGGAGTAGGTGCCGAGCGGTTTCTCGATCGCCTCCTCTAGCTCGGCGAATGCCACGATCTCCGGCACCAGCGCCTTGATCTGGCGCAGCTTCAGCCCCATCTGCAAGCCTCGCATATAGATGTTCTCGAGGCCCGTCGCCTCCGGGTTCATCCCGAGCGAGATGTCGAAGAGCCCCTTGGCGGTTCCGCGCACTTCCAGCCTGCCCGCGGTTGGCTGGTAGATGCCGGCGAGAACACGCAGAAGCGTGCTCTTCCCGGCACCGTTCGGTCCGATCACGCCCAGCCTCTGCCCCCGGGCGAGCGTGAACGTGACGTCGTCGAGAATGGTGAGCATGGAGCGGCGCGTGCGGGAAAAGTAGAGATCGGTGAGAAAACGGCGCGGATTGGCCAGCAAATGCCGGTCCCCGGGCTGGAACACGGGTGCGCGGAAGGTGATGTGCCTTGCCTCAATGAGCGCGGCGGCGGGCGATACGAATGGCACGACCTTGGCCGGCACGCCGACGCGCGCCGCCTCGTCTGCCCCCTCGCGTCGGGACCTGGGCAATAGCGCCGTCCTCCTTATGAGGCTGAACTCTCTCATGGCTGTCACACCCAAAGCGGAATATAGCGCCCGAAGCGCCGATTGAAGAAGCGCGCGAGCGCAAAGCCGGCGACTGTGATCGCTAGCACGACGATCCAGCTCAAGGGCGCGATCGGATTGCCCAGGAGCGGCGCGCGAACGAGCTCGATGAAATGATAGAACGGATTGAACACGAGGAACGCCCCCATCACGCCGCCGCGCCCCATTGTGCCTGGCATCCAGAGGATGGGTGTGGCGAGAAAAGCGATGCGCATGACCGCGGACACGACCTCGGCGAGGTCGCGATAGCGCGCACCCAGGATGCCGAAGACATGGGTGAACCCTGTCTCTTA
>WGBL01000463.1 GCA_015494375.1 Hyphomicrobiales bacterium
CGGGGACGACAACGCCCGGCGCCGCGCCCCCGTCTGGTTTCTGGCTTCTGAATTCTGATTTCTGATTTCTGGCTTGTCTTATGAATAATCCTCTTCTGGTTTCGGGCTTCGGGCTTCCGGCTTAACGCATTTAACCCATCCATGCGTCAGTCTTCCATCGTCACGACGATCTTGCCCTGGGCCTTGCGCCCCTCGATGAGGGCCAGAGCCTCGGCCGTCCTCTCGAGCGGAAGACGGGCGCCGATATGAGGCTTGAGGTCGCCCGCCCGGCACCAGGCGAGCACCCGCTCCATATTGGCGCGATGGCGCGCCGGGTCGCGCTCGAGAAAGGCTCCCCAGTAGACGCCGAGCATCGCCGCGCCCTTGAGCAGTAACAGATTGAGCGCAATCCTGGGCACCTCGCCAGAGGCAAACCCCACGATCAGAAATCGGCCGCCCCAGGCGGTCGCCCGCAGAGCCGCTTCGCTCGCCGCCCCGCCTACACAGTCATAGACGACATCGACGCCCTTGCCGTCCGTAAGCGCCTTGAGGGCAGCCTTGAGGTCCTGGCCGCTCTCGCTCTCGCCAAGGCACTGGTCGGCGCCATGGGCCCTGGCGAGGGCGCGCTTCTCCTCTGACGATGCAACAGCGATCACGCGCGCGCCCAGCAGCTTGGCGACCTCGACCGCTGCCAGCCCGGCCCCGCCGGCCGCGCCGAGAATCGCCACCGTCTCGCCCGGGGCGAGCTCCGCGCGATCCAGCAGGCCATGCATGGCCGTGCCATAAGTGACCGTGAGCCCCGCGGCGATGTCGTCGTCGAGCCCAACGGGGACCGGGGTCAGCCGAGCCGCGGGCACACTCACAAGCTCGGCGCACGCGCCCCAGCCGGCAAAACCCATGACCCGCTCACCCACCCGGAAGCCTTCGACGTCCGCGCCGAGCGCCTCGACGAAGCCCGAGAACTCGGCCCCCGGAATAAACGGCAGTGGTGGCTTTTCCTGATAGCGACCCTTGATGATCAGGGTATCGAGAAAATTGAGCGCAACGGCGCGCACCCGCACGAGCACCTCGCCCCGGCCCGGCTCGGGATCGGGCCAGGGGCCAACCTCGAGGCCGGCGATACCATCAAGAGACTTGCAAATGACGGCCTTCATGGGACAAATCCTTGGCAGTCGTCGGGTGTGATGCGGTAAAGGGCGATCGCAGCTCACCGGGGGCGGCCTGGCTTTTGGTGGCTCGCCCCCCCCGGCCCCGCAGATTCACCCGCTGTGACGGGTCCTTGCAACAACAATTCGGGCCATATGTGATGCGCGGCTATTTCGCAATTGGTGTCGAGGGCATCTCAAAGCCCATGAATCTCGGCAATCTGATGCGCTCGGCCCATGCCTTTGGCGCCCGCTTCGTCTTCACCATCGGTGCCCATTATCGCGTGCGCGAGGCCAAGTCCGACACCGCCCGCTCGCTCGAGCACATGCCGCTCTATCACTGGCCCGATGCAGCGGCACTGCGGTTGCCCCAAGGCTGCCGGCTCGTTGGTGTCGAGCTCGTCGATGAGGCCATCGATCTGCCGAGCTTCCGCCACCCGCTGCAGGCGGCCTATGTGCTCGGCCCCGAGCGGGGTGTGCTCTCCGCTACGCTGCTCGAGCGCTGCGACTATGTGGTCAAGATCCCAACCGCTTTTTGTGTCAATGTGGCGGTGGCTGGCGCCATTGTCATGTATGATCGGATGCGCCTTCTAGGGCGATTCGCCGAGCGCCCGGTCGGCGAGGGAGGGCCCGCCGCGCCGCCCGCGCCCCATGTGCATGGCGAGGTGCGCTTTCGGCGCGGCAAGACCCGCCAAAAGAGCCCCTGAACCGGAAGGCGCCCGAAACAACGCCTGGTCGGAGCGGCAAAACGTCAATAACACAACAACAGGGACGGAGAGCAGAAGAACATGCGAATGCCAAGAATTGTCTTCGCGGCCTTTGTGGCGCTGGCGGCGGCGCTGCTCGTCTCAGCAGGGACTGCGCCAGCGCTGGCACAAAAGGCCGAGTTCGTCCAGAGGTTCAAGGACTGGTCCGTCTACACCTATGGCAGCGGCCCCAAGCGGCTTTGCTTTGCCGTCTCACAGCCCAAGGATATCGAGCCCAAAAATGTTAGGGCCGATGACATCTACCTTTATGTGTCGAGCTGGCCGGGCGATGGTGTGCGAAACGAGTTTAGCTTCAAGGCGGCCGCGCCCTTGGGCCAGGGCAGCACACTGACCGCAATCGTCGGCCCAGACGTCTTCGAGCTTTTTGCCGATGGCGACCGGGCGTTTGTGGAGAACGTGGTGCAAGAGGCGCGGCTCATCAACGCCATGCGCCGCGGCGCCAAGCTCGTCGTCAGGGGCACCACCGCAGAGGGTAGGCCGACAAGCGCTGTGTTCTCGCTTTCCGGCATCACTGCGGCGCTCAACTTTGTGCGCCAGACCTGCGGTTGAGGGGCGGCCCAGAACCCAGTAGGTGAGCGAGGGCGAAAGGGCAAGCTCGGATCACGCTCGGCTCAAGCTCGAATCAAGTCGATCAGGATAAAGGGACAGGACAAAGGGATTGGGTGAGACAGCGACACGATCAGAGGTGCAAGCCGGGCATCCCCCGATCCCGCTCATTGGGCTCGGGGCCGATGCTCTTGCCGCCGAGCTCGTCCGCCTCGGTGTGCCCGAGCGCCAGCTCGGCATGCGCTTGCGGCAGTTAAAGCGTTGGGTCTATGTCCGAGGAGCCACCTCGTTCGCCGAGATGACCGACATCTCGAAAGACCTGCGCGAACGGCTCGTCGGTCGCTTCTCGCTTGCCCGCCCTCAAATCGTGAGCGAGCAGATCTCACGCGACGGCACGCGGAAGTGGCTGCTGCGCCTCGCCCCTGGTGGCAGCTGCAACGGCGCGCCTGGGCCCGAGATCGAGACCGTCTACATTCCCGAGGAGGACCGCGGCACTCTCTGCATCTCGAGTCAGGTGGGCTGTACGCTCAACTGCACCTTCTGCCATACGGGCACCCAGCCGCTCGTGCGCAATCTGAGCGTGGGCGAGATCGTGGGCCAGATCGTGCTGGCGCGGGACCGACTCGGCGACTGGCCGGGCCGTGCGCGCGGGGAAGGCGGTGGGGAGGCTGCCGGAGGGCAAGGGCTTCGGGGCAGCGTTCGGGAGAGCACTCCGGACGGCGTTCGCGGGGGCGCTCGGGGGCCAACTGTGCCCGGGCGGCCGGCAGGAGAGCGGGCCATCACCAACATCGTATTGATGGGGATGGGCGAGCCGCTCCTCAATTTCGAAAACGTCCGTGACGCCATGGCGCTTGCGTGTGATCCCGATGCGCTCGGCTATTCGCGCCGCCGGGTGACGCTCTCGACCTCGGGCATTGTGCCGATGATAGGCCGCTGGGGCGCCGAGGCGGGCACCATGCTCGCCATCTCGCTCCATGCCGTCGATGACGACCTGCGCAATGTTCTGGTGCCGATCAACCGGCGCTATCCGATCGCCATGCTCCTTGAGGCGTGCCGCAATTATCCGGGGCTTTCGAATGCCAAACGGATCACGTTTGAGTATGTCATGCTGAAAGGCGTGAACGACAGCCCTGCGGAGGCTCGGGCGCTCGTGCGCCTGCTCGCTGGCATTCCCGCCAAGATCAACCTCATTCCTTTCAACCCCTGGCCGGGCGCGCCTTATGAATGCTCGGATTGGGAGACGATCGAGCGCTTCGGAGAGATCATCAATCGGGCGGGCTATGCGAGCCCCATCCGTCGCCCGCGCGGCCGCGACATCATGGCGGCCTGCGGCCAGCTCAAGTCGGCAAGCCGCAAGCTCCGCGCGCGCGAGCGCGGGCGAGGGCATGGGGATGAGCGGGCAGGTGAGCGCGGGCTTGGACGTGACCAAAAGCGGGGGCGCAAACCCGGGTGTGAGCCTAAGGCCAACCGAGCCTGATTGTGAAGGCGGGGTAGGTGCGAGCGCGCGAGGCGCAATCGGCACTCCGCCGAGCGCAAGCTGCATGCAGTACTCGTCTCGACGCGCGTCACGCGCGTTGTCGGCCCTGTCGGCTCTTGGCGCTGTTGCGCGCGCTGACGCCCCCCCTAAAGGTCCCGAAGGGCTGTGGGGGCTCAGTCCCCCAGGATGGTGAACATCTTTTTCCGGCTTTCCTCCTCGCGCCTTGCTTCCGGCGGGATCTTGGCCTTGTCGAAAAAGAAGAGCACGAAGACGAGCGGCGGGAAGAGAAAGCTCCAGAACGCCCAAGCTTCGGCGTTTCGGTCTTTCACCTTGGCGACAAAGAACGAGACGGCGGATGCAAGAATGCATGCCAGGCCGATGAATGTGATGACGGCGGGAACACTCATACCACTACCAGTACCGCACGGCCCACATGAACGCCATTGCGACGTGTGAGCAAGAGAATGTCATCACGACCTAAGAAGTCAATGGAACAAAATCAAGCCTCGGGTTGGGGCCCGGAAGGCCAAATGGACGATAAGGAAGGCGCCGCAAGCTTGTGAGCGAATTCGCCCGGCTGCTCGCGCGTCAGCCCATGAAGTCGAGCCCCAGATCGAGGGCCGGCACCGAATGGGTGAGGGCGCCCACCGAGATCATGTCAACGCCCGTGGCGGCGACGGCCGCAACATTCTCAAGCGTCATGCCGCCTGACGCCTCGGTGAGGGCGCGGCCCGCGACAAGCGCCACGGCGCGCTCGAGTGTGGCCAGGTCCATGTTGTCGAGCAACACGGCATCGACACCCGCATCGAGCGCCGCGCGAAGCGTCGGCAAGTCATCCACCTCGACCTCGATCTTGACCATGTGCCCGGCATGGGCGCGGGCGCGCTGGATCGCTTGCGAGACATCGCCCGCGATGGCGATATGGTTGTCTTTGATCAGAATGGCATCGAAAAGGCCGAAGCGGTGGTTCATGCCTCCGCCGGCGCGCACGGCATACTTCTCGATGGCGCGAAGCCCCGGCAGTGTCTTGCGGGTCGAGCAGATGCGCGCGCGCGTGCCCGAAACGGCCTCCACATAACGGCGGGTGAGTGTTGCGATGCCGCTCATGTGCGTGAGGAAATTGAGTGCAACCCGCTCACCGGCCAGGATCAGCCGTGCCGCGCCGGCGACGGTCGCAACTGTTGCGCCCGCTGCGACCTCGTCGCCATCGCCGACCCGCCGTTCAAAAACAACTTGGCAATCGAGTGGGGCACGAGAGCCGAGCTGACGAACAGATTCGATTTGGCGATCCGAACCGAGCTGGCGACCAACACTGAGCTGGCGAAAGGTCTCCTCCGCCAGATCGAGCCCGGCAATCACACCCGCCCGACGTGCCACGATCGCAGCGCGCGCCTGAGCGCCCTCAGCAACGATCGCCCGACTGGTGATGTCGCCCGCAAGCCCTAGGTCCTCGGTAAGCGCATCGGCCACGAGCCGCTTGATCAAGCCCGGGTAAAGCGCTTCCGCTTCGGCTGCCCGCGCGCCTGCTGGATCATTCATGACGTGTCCCCTTACGACACCCCCTCATGGCGAGGCGGGTGCGCTCCGCCTGCATCGCCGCCCAAGCATGCCCCCGCCACCGCTTCGACCTGATCGATGGTGAACATGCTGCGCTCTGCGCATTTGGGATCGGTTGCGGGATAGTCGGCGCGAAAGTGGGCGCCGCGGCTCTCTTTCCGCTCGAGCGCTGCGACGGCAACAAAGCGCGCCACCAACATCATCGCCCTCACCACGGGGCCGGGATTGTGTTCACGCTCAATCTCGTCGATCGCCTCAAGTGCGCCGGTAAGCCCCTCGTGATCGCGCACCACCCCCACATGGCGGCTCATGAGCGCACGCAAACGGGCGAGCGCCCTGGCGTCGCTTGCGCCGGGCCGCCCTTCTCCATTGCTCCGCCCCTCGGGCAAGGGGATCGACTGATGCCGCCGCACATGTGTGAGCCCGGCGATATCCTCCGCCACTCGGGCCCCGAACACCACCGCCTCGATGAGCGAGTTCGACGCCAGGCGATTGGCGCCATGAAGCCCTGTCGCCGCCACCTCGCCACAGGCCCAGAGGCCATCAAGGGTCGTCCGTCCGCGGATATCGGTCAAAAGCCCGCCCATATGGTAGTGGGCGGCGGGCCTTATGGGGATGGGCTCGCGCGTTGGATCGATACCGGCCTCGCGGCATTTTTCGTAGACGGCGGGGAACTTCTCGGCAAACCGCTCACCGATGGCCTTGCGGGCATCGAGATAGGCGCCCCGGCCGGCGGCGATCTCGCGATGGACGGCGCGCGCAACGATATCGCGCGGCGCCAGCTCGGCGTCTGCGTGCTGGCCGACCATGAACCGCTCGCCGCGACCATTGACGAGAATGGCTCCCTCCCCCCGCAACGCCTCGGTGGCAAGCGGCGCCGGATCGCTGCCGATATCAAGGGCGGTGGGGTGGAATTGGACGAACTCGGCGTCTGCGATCACGGCACCGGCCTCTGCCGCCATGGCCAGGCCGCCGCCCCGCGCCTCGGCGGGATTGGTGGTCGTTGCATAGAGGTGGCCGATGCCGCCCGTGGCGAGCACCACTGCGCGTGCGGGTATCGTCTCGAGCGAGGCCTCACGCCAGGTGCCAGCGGGCGCGATGCGAATGCCGATCACATTGGCGCCTTGGCAGACGAGCGCCCGCGCCTCGACCCGCTCGAGAATGCGGATGGAGGGCGTTCGACGAACGGCGGCAATGAGCGCGGCCATGATGGCGGCACCCGCCTGATCGCCACGCACGCGGACGATGCGGCGCCGGGAGTGGGCGGCCTCGCGCGAGAGCTCGAGCTTGCCCTCGAGCCCCTTGTCGAAGGGCACACCATAACCGAGCAGATCGAGAATGCGCTCGGGCGCTTCCTCGGCCACAATCCGCGCCACGTCTTCGCTGACAAGGCCGGCGCCGGCCTCGATGGTGTCTCGGGCATGCGCCTCGGGTGTGTCGCCCTCGCCAACCGCGGCCGCAATGCCGCCCTGGGCCCAGGTGCTCGAGGCGCCATCGCCGATTGTTGCGGCGGTGACGATCGTCACCGGCATGGGCGCGAGCTTGAGCGCGGTGAAGAGGCCGGCGAGCCCTGCGCCTACGATGACGACATCGGTCTCGCTTGCGAGCGCCATGCGGCTTGGCGTGCCCGTCATGACATCCCTCCGCCCAAGCCTCCGCCCCTTGCTATGCTCAAGACTCCACCAAAGCCCCCAATCAAGCCCCCGAGCGCACCTCGGCCCAAGCCTCCCCCGAGCCTCCAATGA
>WGBL01000464.1 GCA_015494375.1 Hyphomicrobiales bacterium
TTGAGTTTTCTCCTGCGAGGCCTGCAAGCGCTTTTTCGCCCTCCGCGCCAAGCGTTGGCCCCCTGTCAAACCTTCGCCTCGAAGCGTTTGCTTTGCTCCTCGGTGCCTCGTGCCCGTCGGACTCGGACTTGCCTTTTGCCTAATAATTTTGCCCAACGACCTTGCCCGTCAGCCGTCGCCGGGCAGCTCGGCGGTTGGTGCCCGGTCGATGGTTGCGCCCCTCCGGTCGTTGGCATCGATGGCGTCGATGGCGTCGATGGCGTCTTCGGCACCGGCAAGCCAGACCTCGGCGAATTGCCGGCTCAGTGCGGGGTCAGCGAGCAACTCCCCTACGATGGCGGCCAGACGGGCACCCCATTCCTTTTGCCCATGAGGCTCGCGGATGAGGTCCTGGCGGATCTCAATCAGGGCATGGGCGAGCCCGCGCCGAGTGCCGTGGCGATTGAGGCAATCGCCTTCGAGCGCGCCTGAGTAGGGCTCGTTCTCGCCAACGACAAGGTCCGGCTGGCGGCCGAGCCGCTCGAGCAGGGGCCTGGCAAAGCGAGGGTCGCGGTCCCACAGCACGGTGACATGCCAGGGCCTCGGCGCCCCCTTCCATCGCTCGGTGAAACTGTGGATGGAGAGCAGGACGGGCACGACACCGCCCGCGAGCCGCGCGTCGATGAGTTTGTCGATGGCCTCGTGATAAGGCCGCCAATAGAGGCGGATGCGGCGTTCGAGCTCCGCCCTGGTGATCCCCCGGTTTCCCGGCACCACCGCCCCATCCGACAACTGCATGACGAGGGTTGGATCGTCGAGCCCCCGGTTGGGGTCGATCAGGAGCCGCGAATAGCGTGTGGCGATCACCGTCGCACCAAGGCGCCGGCCGATCTCGCGTGCCACGGGTGCGGCACCAATGTCATAGGCGATATGGCGGGCGAATTGATCCTTGCCAAGCCCCAGGCTGCCGTAGCGCTCGGGCAGCGCATTGCCGGCATGATCGCACAAGATGATAAGGCGCGGCTCCTCGGCTCTCGGCTCTATGATAAAGCTCTTTTCCGGCGCTTCGTCGTCGGCCGCACCTTCCGCATTCGCCGCCCCCTCCGCTCTCCCCGCGGCGCCCCTATCATGAGGTGCGAATGCATTCGGCCGCCCGCCCGGGCCAGTAACGTCACTCGGTTGCATCGGATGGAACCGTCATGCAATCGCCTCTTTGGTCGTTAGACCGCAAACTCAACCCTATACAACGCCCGTGTCCTTGGCCAAGGTCAGCCGCGGCCGTCGACGGAACGCAGCTTGCGCCCCAACTCGGCGATGCTTTCGTCAACAAGGGCGCTGGCGCGCGCGCCTTTGAGCTTTTCGGCGATGATCCGCTCGGCTGCGGCGACACTCACATCAACGGCGATGTTTCGCACCTCCGCCATGGCCTGCTCGCCGGCGCGGGCGATCTTTTCCTCTGCCGCGCGGGTCCGCCGCTCAAGCGCCTCGGCCAAGCTCTTGCGGGTCTCCGCTGCAAGCGCCTCGGCCTCGCGTTTGGCCAAGTCAATGATCTCCTGAGCCTCGTTCTCCACCTCGCCGCGCCGGCGCTGATAGTCGGCGAGGATGGCTTGCGCCTCCTCTTTGAGCTTGCGCGCCTCCTCGAGCTCGCGCTTGATTGCTGCGGCGCGCGCATCGAGCGCCTCAGTCACAAGCTCCGGCACCCGGTAGTAGAGCAGCAGCAGCACAAAAAGGATGAAGGCCACCGCAACCCAGAATTCGGCTCCGAAAGTCATGGCCCTGCTCCCGTCTCAACGGGCCTCTGGCTCTTTCTAACGGCTGATACCTAATCAGCTATTGCGTCTGCATCCATCTGGTTTATTGCGTCCGCATCTCTTGGCCGCGTTTGGGCGCAAGCAGGGCACACCTTGGCTCGAGCGGGGCTATTTGATCGCGGCAAAGGCCGGTGTGCCCGACTTTGCCGGCGCCAACGCCTTCTCGAGCTCATCGCCTGCGACCGGCACCGAGATGAGCTGGGCAACAATGGCGCTTGCGGCTTCACGCGCAATCTCGTCGACCTCGGCCATGGCCTTCGCCTTGGCCTCAGCGATGCGGGCCTCGGCCTCGGCCATCTTGGCGGCGATCTCGGCCTCCACCTTGGCCCGTTCGCCCGCCACCTCGGCATCGAGCTTCTCGCGCGCCTCGCGAGCGATCTTGTGGGCCCGCGCCCGCGCCTCGGCCAACTCGCGCTCGTAGGCTTGCAACGCCCGCTCCGTCTCGGCCTTGAGCCGTTCGGCCTCGGCGATATCGCGGTCAATGCGTTCGCGACGCTGATTGAGAACGTCGCCAATCCGCGGCAATGCCACCCGCGCCATCAACACATAAAGCGTGATGAACGAGATCGCCAACCAGACGAGCTGTGGTGCAAAATCACCAATTTCGAGTTGCGGCATGGGGCACCCGCTCAGCTGTTTGCAAAGGCCGCTTCAAGACTTGCGCCGACGGCCCGACGAGGATCACGATCGCTCAGAACACGAACAGAATAATGAGGGCAACGACAAGCCCGAAGAGGCCCGTGGCCTCGGCGAGCGCAAAGCCGAGGAGCAGATTGGCAAACTGGCCTTGGGCGGCCGAGGGATTGCGCAGGGCGCCAAGAAGATAATTGCCGAAGATGGTGCCGATGCCGATGCCGGCGCCAACGAGGGCAATCGAGGCAAGCCCCGCGCCGATAAGCTTTGCTGCTGCTGGATCCATGTCATTCTCCCCTTTTTGCGTTCGTATCTCTCGTATCTGTTTTTGTTGCTACTCTTTTGTTGCTGCTCTCGCTGCTCAATCGCCGCCCGCTCCGCACACACCGCTTGCGCACCCAAGGCCCGTGATGCTCGTCATGCGCCCGGCCACCAGCATCCGGCCCCCAGCCCCCAGCCCCCAGCACCCAGCCCTAGTGGTGCATGTGCAGTGCGTCGTTCAGGTAAAGACAGGTGAGCACCGCAAAAACATAGGCCTGAAGGAAGGCCACAAGCACCTCAAGGCCCGTAAAGGCCACCATGAATGCCAAGGGGGCCCAGCCCCCGAGGATCCCGAGCCCGACGACGAAACCGCCAAAGACCTTTAGCATGGTATGGCCCGCCATCATGTTGGCAAAGAGCCGCACCGAAAGGCTCATAGGCCGTGTGAGATAGGAGATGAGCTCGATTGGCACAAGAAGAACGAGCATCGGCGCCGGCACGCCCGAGGGCACAAAGAAGCGCAGGAAACCCAGCCCGTGCCTGATGAAGCCAATCACCGTCACGCCGATGAAGACGACGGCCGCCAGGGCGAAGGTGACGATGATATGGCTGGTGACGGTGAACGAATAGGGCACCATGCCGAGCATGTTGGCGGCCAGAATGAACATAAAGAGCGTAAAGATGAAGGGGAAATAGCGCATGCCCTCGGTGCCGACATTGTCGCGCACCATGCTGGCGACGAACTCATAGGCGAGCTCGGCGACTGACTGGGTGCGTGTGGGCACCAGCGCCCGGCCGCGCATCGAAAGGATGAAGAAGCCCGCCACCAGCGCCACCGCAATCAACATCCAGAGCGATGAGTTGGTGAACGAGGCGTCGATGCCGAAAAGTTCGATCGGCACAAGGCGCTTGATCTCGAATTGGTGCATGGGGTCGGGCATGCTTGCGCCGCCCGCCTCACCCGCCTCTGCCGCGGCGAGGATTGTGTTGGTGATGCTCTCGTGCTGCGCACCCATGCCTTCCCCCGTCTCCGCCACGCGCAAATGGATTCCTTTGACGATGCTCTCGCGCTGTGCACCGGCGCAGATTCTCTGGCGCCAGCTCTTCCCATCAAGATCGGCAAATCCAGCAAGCCATCAAGACATCAAGGCCGGCCAATTCAGCAAGCAGACGAAAGTCGCAGCAAGCAGACCAAGGTCGAAGCCCTGGACCAAAGTGGGCCGCCATCATCTAAAGATGGGCTGCCATGATCCAAAGAGGCTTGCCATCAAGCCCGCCCTCGCAGCAAGCAACAAGCGAGCCCTCACAATTGATCAGTTGTCCTCATCCTCGTCGTCGGTTGCCGCCAGGTCGGCGCCGGTATTGGCTCCCATCTCCGCCTTCATCTCTCGATAGGTGCGGGCAACATTAAGAAAACCCGCCGCGAGACCGAAAAGGCCGAAGACGAGCAAGAGAGCCGGTCCGGTCCCGAGCCAGCGGTCGAGTAACCAGCCCATCGCGCCGCCGACCACCAGCGCCGCCACCATGTCGAAGGACATACGCAGGGCATAGCCCATTCCGCTTGCCGGGCGAGCCCCATTCCGCTCCCTCGTGCGCTGTCTTGCCCTAAAGGCCTCAAGCCCTTTGCCGAGCCGGCCGAGGCGACCGCGCACGCGCGCCGCATCCTCGGGCGAGAGCTCACCTGACGCGGGCCCGGGGTGGCTCTTCCC
>WGBL01000465.1 GCA_015494375.1 Hyphomicrobiales bacterium
GGTTTCCTCGCCGCGCGGCACCATGACAACCTCGAACGCCTTGAGCCCCCGCTTGCCGTCGCGCGCCCTCTCGTGAAGCGCAATGCGCGCCCGCCCGCCGCCGTTTGAGACGGCTTCCGCAAAAAAGACATAGCGCGCAGCAAGGGGCCCGTCCGGCCCCAACCAGCAACGCTGCATTCCGCCCGCAACCCGCCGATAGACCTCGATCGGCGAGGCCGCGACCGCCTGCGCATCGGGCCCCGCTGTCAGCAGGCCCACCAGCTCTCCGCCGCCCCGCACGCAGCCGGCAAGCAGCATCGCCAAAAGCCCCATCAGGGGGCCGGCGATGATCCGTTTTGGGCGTTCCGCGCCACGACCACTCATTGAGCGCATCATGCAAAAAGCCAATCACACGAGCGACTTCAGAACAAGCCCCGCACCCTTCCGCGTGCCGGCGATAGGTGCCCGCGCCATCCTTTGTCCAGCCTTTCACCTCGCTTCTCAAAATGTCAGGAACCGCAACAATCGTTTTCATGCTTTGGAGAAAGTGTTGTACGATTGGTCGAGGACCGAGCGAAGATATGGAAACTGGTGGCCGCAGCACACAGCCGTTCGTTGGCTCGGCATGTGTCGGCATGCCGTTTGCGCCGCGCCGCCGATCTCACAATGCCGCATGAGCCGCCATGCGTACCTTAGAGGCGACAATCGAGACCTGGCCCGTCGACGGGGTCTTTACCATCTCGCGCGGCCCGCGGCGCGAGGCGGTGGTCGTCGTTGCCACTATTCGCGACGGCGATCTGGTGGGCCGCGGCGAGGGCGTGCCCTATGCCCGCTATGGCGAGACGCCAGAGGAAGTGCTCGCGAGCGTCCGCAGTATGGCGGGCGCCGTCAACCGAGGGGAGCTTGATCGCCGCGGCCTCCTTGCGGCGCTGCCGGCAGGCGCCGCGCGCAATGCGCTCGATTGTGCGCTCTGGGACCTCGAATGCAAGCGGGCCCGCCGCTCTGCAGCCGAGCTGGCGGGCTTTGCCAGCTGGCACCCCCTGTTCACAGCGATGACCATCAGTCTCGCCGAGCCCGAGCGGATGGCCGAAAAGGCAGCTGCGCTCTCGGCCTACCCGCTCCTCAAGCTCAAGCTCGGGGGTGACGGGGACGACGCGCGCATGCGGGCGGTGCGTGCGGCGCGCCCTGATGCCCGGCTCATCGCCGATGCCAACGAGGCCTGGCGTGAGGACCGGCTCGAGCCGTATCTGGCGGTTGCCCGCGAGGTCGGGGTCGAGCTTATCGAGCAGCCGCTGCCGGCCGAACGCGACGCCATCTTGCGAGACCTGCCCCATCCGGTGCCCATTTGTGCCGACGAGTCGGTCCATACGCACCTCGATGTGAGTCGTCTCGTCTGGCGCTACGATGTCGTCAACGTCAAGCTCGACAAGGCCGGCGGCCTCACCGAGGCGCTCCGTGTGGTCGAGGTCGCCCGCGCCAATGGCCTGCAGGTCATGGTGGGATGCATGCTTGGCACCTCGCTTGCGATGGCACCGGCCCATCTACTTGCGCAGAATGCCGAATGGGTCGATCTCGACGGCCCGCTGCACTTAGCGCGTGATCGCGAGCCGGGGCTCATCTATGAGGGCGCCAAGGTGGCACCCCCAAGTCCCGAACTCTGGGGCGGATCAGCACCCGCAGCGTGACCACGAGCAGCGCGGGCCATCCTGACGCGAGCTCCCGTGCACCTGCAAAAACCCTGACGACATGAGCCCCGACGAATTCCAAAAAAAATTGCATGGCCACCCCTTGAAAGGCGCCGTGCCGCCACCCAATTGTTGTATAGAGCATTCATTCCCCCCAATGCGTTCCCCCCCAACGCAATGCTCGAACAACTTGGCCCGGCTCCGCAAAGAGCCGGGTCCTCTTTTTTCGCGTTTTTTGCGATCAGGCACAGTCTTCACGAATGCGCATGCTTCTCGAATGCGCATGGGGAACCACGAAGGCGAGAGGGCGTGGGAGCGCAGCCGGCCCGAACCGCAAGCCCGGAGCCCTTCAATCGAAAATCGAAAAGCGCTGTACCGGGGCGCGTTGCGATGCCTCGTTGTCGGCACGCGATAACTCGAATCGCTCAAACGCCCGACGAGCGGCGCGCCTCCCATTGCCGCACCGCCGCGGCATCGCGGGGGGAGAGCTCGGGATAGTCGGGGTCAGAGCCGACGTCGGGCGAGATCCTCCACGAGCGCGCGCACTTGCGGCCCTCGGCAAGGGCCGGCACGACGGCAACGCCCGAGACATCGTCGAGGCGAAAGGCGCCCTTGGGCGGGCGCGCGCCCTTGATCGTGATGGCGCTCGTGATCGCCACCTCGGCCATGTCCACACCCTCGAGCGCCGCCCGCAGCGCCTTGTCCCAGACATGGACGATGGGCGCCGCCTCGAGGCTCGAGCCGATGCGCTTCTCGCGCCGCTCCACCTCGAGCGCGCCTGTGATCACGCGGCGCACGATGCGCACCTTCTCCCACTTCTTGGCGAGCGCCGGATCGCGCCAGCCCTTGGGCACCTTGGGGAAGGTCTCGAGATGCACCGAGCCGTCGTCCGAAGGGTAGCGCGCAAGCCACGCTTCCTCGGCCGTAAAGCAGAGCATGGGTGCAAGCCAGATGGTGAGATGGTCAAACAGCCGGTCGAGCACCGTGAGGCACGCCCGCCGCGCCAAGCTGTCATAGGGCTCGCAATAGAGCGTGTCCTTGCGGATGTCGAAATAGAAGGCGGAAAGGTCCGTGATGCAGAAATTGTAAAGCGCATGGAAGACGCGCTTGAAGTCGTATGCCGCATAGCCTTCGCGCACGAGCGCATCGAGCTCTGAGAGCAAGTGCAGCACATAGCGCTCGAGCTCGGGCATGTCGGCCACGCGCCTCACCACGAGCCCGGGCTCGTAATGGGCGAGATTGCCGAGCATGAAACGCAGTGTGTTCCTGAGCTTCCGGTAGGCATCGATGCTCGACTTCAGGATCTCGGGGCCGATGCGCAAATCCTCGGCATAGTCCTGGCTCATCACCCAGAGGCGCAGGATCTCGGCGCCCGACTGCTTGATCACGTCCTGGGGCGCGACGACATTGCCGAGAGACTTCGACATCTTGCGCCCCTCCTCGTCCATGACGAAGCCGTGGGTCAGCACCCCCTCGTAAGGGGCGCGGCCACGGGTGCCGCAGCTCTCGAGCAGCGAGGAGTGAAACCAGCCGCGGTGCTGGTCGGAGCCTTCGAGATAGAGGGATGCCGGCCATTTGAGGTCCGGGCGCTGCTCAAGCACGAAGGCATGCGTCGAGCCCGAATCGAACCAGACATCGAGAATGTCGATGACCTGCTCCCAGTCAGCCGGATTCTCGACAAGGCCCTTCAAGTAGCGCGTCTTGGCACCGCGCTTGAACCAGGCATCGGCACCCTGCTTGCGAAAGGACTTGCCAATGCGGGCAATCAGCTCGCCCGCCCCCTCGAACTGCGCATTCGGGATCACCTCGCCCGTCTCCTTGTGCACGAAGACGGTGATAGGCACGCCCCAGGCGCGCTGGCGGGAGATCACCCAGTCGGGCCGCGTCTCGATCATGGCCTTGAGGCGGCGCTGGCCCTGGGGCGGGGTGAACCGGGTCTTGTCGATGGCCTCGAGGGCAAGCGCGCGCAAGGTCGTCTTCTTGCGCACGCCCCTGATCTTGGCGGGCCGGTCGATGGCGATGAACCATTGCGGCGTATTGCGGAAGATGACCGGCGCCTTGGAGCGCCAGGAATGGGGGTAGTCGTGCCTGAGCCGGCCGCGCGCGAGAAGCGCGCCCGCCTCGATGAGCGCGGCGATCACCGCCTCGTTGGCTTCGCCGAATTGGCCCTCATCGTCGATGACGCGCCGGCCCTCGAAACCCGGCGCCTCGGCCGTCATGAAGCCCGCCTCGTCGACGGTGAAGGGAATGCGCGTCTCGATCCCGCGGCCCTTGAGCCAGAGCGCGTTCTCGCTCCAGAGCTCGAAGTCCTCGCGGCCATGGCCCGGGGCGGTGTGCACAAAGCCCGTGCCGGCATCGTCTGTCACATGCTCGCCGGCAAGGAGCGGCACATCGAAGATATAGCCCTTATGGCGCAAGGGATGGGCACAATCGACGGACGCCAGCGCATTGGCACTTACGGGCGCGAGCCGCTTGTAGGCCGTAATGCGGGCCGCGCGCATCACCTCCTCGGCCAGCGCATCGGCGAGCACAAGCCTGTCGCCCGCTTTCGCCCAATTGCCTTCGGGCGCCTCGCTCACCTCATAGATGCTATAGGCGATCCGCGGTGAGAAGGCGATGGCCCGGTTGCCCGGAATGGTCCAGGGCGTCGTCGTCCAGATGACCACACTCGCGCCCATGAAGAGCCGGCGCAACTCGGCCGCCTCCGAATCTTTGAACGCGGCCTTGGCGATGGGAAACTTCACCCAGATGGTCGGGCTCGTGTGGGGATGATACTCAACCTCGGCCTCGGCCAGGGCGGTGCGCTCCACCACCGACCACATGACGGGCTTGGAGCCGCGATAGAGCAGCCCGTTCATGGCGAATTTCATGAGCTCCTCGGCGATGATCGCCTCGGCCTCATAGCTCATGGTCGTATAGGGCTCGCGCCAGTCGCCGACGACGCCGAGCCGCTTGAACTCGGCGCGCTGGATGTCGATCCATTTCTCGGCAAACTCGCGGCACTCGCGGCGAAAGTCGAGGATCGGCACCTCGTCCTTGTTGCGCCCCCTGGTGCGGTACTCCTCCTCGATCTTCCATTCAATGGGCAGGCCGTGGCAGTCCCAGCCGGGCACATAGTTCGAATCCCGGCCCATCATCTGCTGCGAGCGCGTGATCACATCCTTCAGGATCTTGTTGAGCGCATGGCCGATATGGAGATGGCCATTGGCATAGGGCGGGCCGTCGTGCAGGACGAACTTCGTTCGATTTTTTGCTGCCTTCCTGAGACGTCCGTAGAGATCGAGCTTCTCCCAGCGGGCCAAGAGCTCGGGCTCACGCTTCGGGAGCCCCGCGCGCATGGGAAAGTCGGTTTGGGGGAGAAAGAGGGTCTCGCGCCAGTCGCGCCCGCTCGCGGATCGAGCGCCCCCCGCCACCTTGCTCGTCGTCACCTTGCCCGTTTTTGTCCGCCGGTCCGCCACGTCCTACGGCCTCTCTCTATCCGCTTCCGCACTGCTCGACTCTCGCGCATTCGCGCATTGCTTCTAGCAACACCGCTTCGAGCAACCCCGCTTCTAGCAACGCCGCTTCTAGCAACGCCCGAAGGGACAATCCAGCCATCATTTTGTGGTCCCGACATTCGTGCTCTCGCCGGCCAGCCGCCGGCCAAGGGGAAAGCGCAACATCGGATCGTCTTGCGCAATCTCGGCAAGGATGCGCCGCGCCTCGTCGCAATCGGCCGCCATCTGCGCCTTGAGCGCCTCCGCGCTCTCAAAGCTCTGGTCACCGCGAATGCGCGCGATGAAATCAAGCGCCACCTCGCGGCCATAGAGATCGCCCTCGAAGTCGAAGAGGAATACCTCGAGCACCGCCGGGCCCTCCTCGAACGTGGGCCTGGTGCCGAGGTAGGCGGCGCCATCGTAGAGGGCACCGTCGATGAGGACGCGAACGGCATAAATGCCATGGGCAAGCTCCTGGCTTTTCTCGAGCGCCAGATTGGCGGTGGGATAGCCGAGCCCCTGGCCGCGGCCCGCACCCGGCACCACGCGCCCCTTCACGCGCCACCAGTGGCCGAGCTGCTCGGCTGCCTCGCGCACCCGGCCCTGGCGCAGGAGTGCGCGCACGCGGCTCGACGAGAACGCCTCCTCGGCATCGCCCTCGGGCGCCACCACCGTGACGCCGAAGCCATGGCGCTCGCCAAGGGCACGCATGACGTCCGGATTGCCCCCACGGCCCTTGCCGAAAAAGAAGTCATAGCCGATCACCACATGGCGCACACCTAAGCCCGCAACGAGAATGCGAGCGACAAACTCCTCGGCCGAAAGCGAGGCCAGAGCACGGTCAAAGGTGAGGGCCACCGCGAGATCAAGCCCAAGCGCCTCGAACAGAGCAAGTTTTTCGTCGAGTGGTGTCAGCGTAAAGAGCGGGCGGTCCGGGGCAAAGAATTCGCGCGGATGCGGATCGAACAGCATGACGCCGGCGGGCGCGCGGTGCGCCCGGGCAATCTCCATGGTGCGCCCGAGCACACTCTGATGGCCGCGATGCACGCCATCGAAATTGCCGATGGCAATCACCGCGCCCTTGTGCGCTTCTGGGAATTCTTCGACTGCGCCAAAGACTTGCATTGGAGCAGGCTCATAGCCTGTTCCGGCGGTCTCTGTCCATATTCACTGCGGAAGGGCGCTCCACCTCAAAGAGTGGCCCCTTGTGCGTGGCCCTTTGCCTCGTCACTCCCGATGAAGAGTTGGCCCGGTCGCGTGCCCCCGCGCGCGGCCTTTCCCGGATAGTATCGGGCACTTGAGCCTTGGCTGACGAATGGCCCCACGCGCGGCCCTTTGCTCAACCGTGTGGTGAGCCTCGCTTGGGCACCAGTATGACGGCCTCGCCCTCGATCACTGTCGTCTCGCCGACCTTGCAAGTACAGGCGAAGACGGCGCGCCCCTTGGGCTCGATCAGCTCCTTGACCTCGACTCGCGCCACCACCTTGTCGCCAATGCGAACGGGCGCGCGAAAATTGAGCGTCTGTGAGACATAGACACAGCCCGGACCCGGCATCTTGGTGCCGAAAATCGCCGAAATGAGCCCGGCCGAGAGCATGCCATGGGCAATCCGCCCCTTGAACATGGTTGTCTCGGCGTATGTGTCATCGAGATGGAGTGGGTTGGTGTCGCCCGAGATGTCAGCAAAGTTCACTATGTCGGCCTCGGTGATCACCTTGGCATGGCTTGCCGCCATGCCCACTTCGAGGTCCTCGAAATGATAACTTGGCGCGACATCGGTATCGATGACGTTCATGGCTTCTCACCCCCCTGCAATCGTCCCCGGGCGACGAATCACGCACGCATCCAATCTCATCGTAGGGAACGCTTCGCTGCACTGCAACATCGGCTTTCGTCGAGTGACAACAGAGTGACAACAGGAAGGGGCGCAGCCGCAGGCGCTTGGCAGCGGAGCCGCCTGATAGCTGAATGGCCGAGAGCGGTGTTGGACGAGGTCCCGAGCGCCTCAACCCCTGTGGCGTTCTTGGCGGGGTCGGGTCCGGCGCGGCGCCGATGCGATCAGATAACGCCCGCGAGATAAGAGATGCCGACCAACGCCAGCAGCGGCATGAGCCAGACCCCGAGAAGGTAGAGCAGGACGGCATGTTCAAGCCAGAGCACGACGTCGGGGGCACTATCCCAAAGGCGCGCAAGACGCATAAGGAATCCTTTCATAGCAGGCTCCCTCCAAGCAGGAGCGCGCCCACGCTCGTGAGCACGCCAACCGCAAGGATGCGCCCAAAGAGGAAATAGGCGGCAATGCCAAGCGCAAAGGCGGCAAGGCGGAGCGCAAGCGGCACCCCTTCGAGCGCGCCGCTCGGGAACAACACCAGGCGGCTGACGAGCCCCGCAACGAGTGCCGTCGAGACGGCCTTCGCCCAGCGAAAGAGCTCACTGTCGATATCGAGATCTCGCGCGAGCCAAACCCCGAGCCAGCGCCACGGCTCGGTCATGAGGGCCCCGGCAAGAAAGAGCAGGGCATAGCTCTCGAAGCCGCTTTGGGCCAACGGGCTCATGCGTGCGTCTCCTTATCACCGTCGCCCTTTGCTACGGGGCTGTTGGCCATGCGCCCGATCAGATAGGCGCCCGTTCCCGCCACAAGCCCCGTCAGCAACAAGTCGGGCCCCGGGAGCGCGAGAAAGAGCAGCGGCCCCAGAGCGCCGCCAAGCACAATCGCCCATCGGTCGCCGTGCCCTTGGGCCGTCGCCACCATGGAGAGAATGAAATAGATGGGCGTCAGGAACAAAAGCGCGGCGCGCATGAGCTCGGGCACCGCGCCTGAGAGGTGATAGCCCATGAGGGTGGCAACGGCCGTGCTCGTCAGGAGCATGCAGCCGAAGCCGAGGTAATAGGGCAGGCGCTCGGCGGGCGGCAGTCGCGGCAGACGCTGGAGCGACTCGACCCAGACGGTGATGGCAATGAAATGGGCGCCCACATAGGCGAGCCAGCGCGGCAACCGCGAGCCGCGCAAATAGGGCATGAGAACGACGGTCATCGGAAAGAGGCGCACCGCCGTCAGCACGACGGCAAAGGCGGCCGCCGACAGTGCCGCGCCGCGCCCGAGCTGATCGACGAGCGCCACCTGCCCCGGCAGTTGATAGATGGTGACAGTCAGAAACACCGCCTGCCCGGCGCTGAAACCCGCATCGCGCGCCAACGCTCCGAAACCGATCATGGCGGCAAAAAGAATGACGCCGGGCGTGAGCGGCGCTGACGTCAGGCCCTTGAGGAAAGCGCGCGCCGGCCGTCCCCCCTCGGCACCGACAGCTTCCCTATGGCCCTCCTCGGAGCCGACCGGCTCGGTATGCGCTCCCGCGGTGTCTGACGGCTCGGGAAATGGACCCGCGTCACCGACCGATCCCCCATCAGGATTGGCCGACCCTCGCGGCGCGGGCGACGGCGCTGGCGTCGTGTTGTGGCGCCCGCCGTCGTCGTCGCCCGCCCCCGACAACGGCGCGCCCTACTCGTCTTTGGAAAGCGGCACACTCGGAACGGGGCTCGTCCCGGTGCGCCTACCGCCGCCCCCGCCCTTTGCTCCACGGCCAGCGGGGCCGGGCAACGCCTTGCGTTTGCCGGTCTTGGGGCCCGACAGCGCCTTTCGCCCGGGCTTCTTGGGAAGCCGGGGCTTGGCCGCCTTCTTTTTGGGCCGGGTCGGCTTGGGCGGCGAGATGAACTCGAAACCGAGCACCTTTGCCGGCCGCTCATCTGTGGGCTCGCCTTTGCCGTCGCCTTGCGCGCCCCGTGTGCCCGGGGCCCCCGGGGCCGCAGCCGCCGCCTTGGCCTCGCGCACCACCACGCGCACCGTGCCGCCCCGCTCGAGCTTGCCGAACAGGAGCTCCTCGGCGAGAGGCTTTTTGATGTGCTCCTGGATGACGCGGGCGAGCGGCCGCGCACCGAAGCGGTCGTCATAACCGCGCTCGGCGAGCCAGTCGGTGGCCTCATCCGTGAGCTCAATGCTGACGCTGCGGTCGGCAAGCTGCGCCTCAAGCTGGAAGATGAACTTCTCCACCACCTTGGCAATCACCGGCCGCGAGAGGCTCGAGAAGGCAATGATGGCATCGAGTCGATTGCGGAACTCGGGCGAGAACAGGCGCTCGATGGCCTCGGTATCCTCGCCCTCGCGCTTTGTGCGGCCAAAGCCGATGGGCGGCTTGGCGAGATCGGCGGCGCCGGCATTCGTGGTCATAATCAGGATGACATTGCGGAAATCGACACTCTTGCCGTTGTGGTCGGTGAGCTTGCCGTGGTCCATCACCTGAAGAAGGATGTTGAAAAGGTCGGGATGGGCCTTTTCGATCTCATCGAGCAAGAGCACGCAGTGCGGGTGCTGGTCGACACCATCGGTCAAGAGTCCCCCCTGGTCGAAGCCGACATAGCCGGGCGGCGCGCCGATGAGCCGGCTGACGGTGTGCTTTTCCATGTACTCCGACATGTCGAAGCGCAACAGCTCAACCCCCATAAGCGAGGCAAGCTGGCGGGCAACCTCGGTCTTGCCGACGCCCGTGGGGCCCGAGAAGAGGTAGCAGCCGATGGGTTTCTCGGGCTCCCTCAGCCCCGCGCGTGCGAGTTTGATCGCCGAGGAGAGCGCCTCGATTGCGGCATCCTGGCCAAAGACGACCCGCTTGAGGTCGCGCGCGAGGTGGCGCAGAAGCTCGGCATCGCTCTTTGAGACGGTCTTGGGCGGAATGCGCGCCATGGTCGCAATGGTCGCCTCGACCTCCTTGACACCGATGGTTTTCTTGCGCTTGCCCTCGGGCAGCAGCATCTGCGAGGCGCCGGTCTCGTCAATCACGTCGATGGCCTTGTCGGGCAGCTTGCGGTCGTTGATATAGCGCGCCGAAAGCTCGACCGCGGTCTTGATGGCCTGGTTCGTGTATTTGAGGCCGTGGAACTTCTCGTAGTACGGCTTGAGCCCCTTGAGTATTTCGATGGCATCATCGACGCTCGGCTCATTGATATCGATCTTCTGAAAGCGGCGAACGAGCGCGCGGTCCTTCTCGAAGTGCTGGCGGTATTCCTTGTAGGTCGTCGAGCCGATGCAGCGGAGCGTGCCCGACTGAAGCGCGGGCTTGAGCAGGTTCGAGGCGTCCATGGCCCCGCCCGAGGTGGCACCGGCACCAATCACGGTGTGGATCTCGTCGATAAAGAGGATGGCGCCCGGATAGCCTTCGATCTCCTTCATGACCGCCTTGAGCCGCTCCTCGAAGTCGCCGCGATAGCGGGTGCCGGCGAGAAGCGCGCCCATGTCGAGGGCAAAGATGGTGGCGTCCTGTAAAACCTCGGGCACCTCGCCTTTGGTGATCTTGAGCGCAAGCCCCTCGGCGATCGCCGTCTTGCCGACCCCGGGGTCGCCCACGAAAAGGGGGTTGTTCTTGTTGCGCCGACAGAGCACCTGGATGGTGCGGCGAATCTCGGCCTCGCGGCCGATGAGCGGATCGATCTTGCCGTCGCGCGCCTTCTGCACGAGGTTGACACAGTAGGCCTCGAGCGCATCGGCACCGGGGCGTTTCTCCTCGCCCGATTCGACGGTCGCCGCATCATCGTCAACCCCGCGCGCCGCCCTCGGCTCGGACATGCCGGGGCGCTTGGCGATGCCGTGGGAGATGTATTGGACGGCATCAAAGCGCGTCATCTCCTGCTCCTGCAAGAAGTAGGCGGCATGGCTCTCGCGCTCGGCAAAGATGGCGACGAGCACATTGGCGCCCGTCACCTCCTCGCGGCCCGAGGCCTGCACATGGATGACGGCGCGATGAATGACGCGCTGAAAGCTTGTCGTCGGCTGTGCCTCCTCGCCGCGATCGGTGATGAGGCTGTCGAGCTCGTGGTCGAGGTAGTCGGTCAGCCGTTCCGCCAGCTCGTCGAGATCCACATTGCACGCCCGCATCACGGCCGCCGCATCACGATCGCCAATGAGCGAAAGCAAGAGATGCTCGAGCGTCGCATACTCGTGGCTACGCTCGTTGGCATAGGCCAGGGCGCGGTGGAGGGCTTCTTCAAGACTGCTGGAGAACGCTGGCACGGACGACCCTCACTCTTTTTCCATGGTGCACTGCAAGGGGTGCTGGTTTTGTCTGGCGAAGTCCATCACCTGGGCCACCTTGGTCTCGGCCACCTCGTAGGTGTAGACGCCGCAGACCCCGACACCGCGATGATGGACATGAAGCATGATGCGTGTGGCCTCTTCACGACCCTTGTTGAAAAAACGCTCGAGCACATAGACGACGAAATCCATCGGTGTGTAATCGTCGTTCAAAAGCAACACTTTATATAGGCTCGGCTTTTTTGTTTTGGGGCGTGTCTTGGTGGCGATGCCGGTTGCCGGCGAATCGCTGTCTCCATCGCGCCCATGCGACATCCAATCATGCGACATGGCTCGATCTGCTCTCCCTTCGTGCCATTTCCATCGCTTTCCCATCGCCTCAATGGCGCACTGGTTTGCCCTTCCTCGACCTGGTCCTTCCTCGGTTTGGCCTTTGTTCACCTCGCCCTTGCCCGGTTTGGCCTTTTCCCGCCTGGCCCTTTCTCGCCTGGCCCTTTCTCGCAAGTCTCGTGCCCAAGCACCACGCTTCGGTCAAGCGCCGCTCTCCGGTGCAGCCCTCTTAATCATAAACCATTCTAATGCGATTTGGTGACGAGTGGAATCGTCAATCACCCGCCGGTCGCCGGACGAGGTCCGCAATCAGATCGGATTGCGAGCGGTCGTCGCAAGGAGCGCCAACGGCTTCACTCGGCTTTGGTGACGCTCGGCCTGTGCCACATCAAGCGGCCCACGACCACATCACTCGGCCCTGTGCCATATTAGAAAGGCGCCCGCCGATCGTCAAAACACATAGCCGAAATGGCGGATTTCAGGCTCATACCATGTCTCGATGAGGGCCCTCAATGGCGCATCGTAATAGCTGCGATAGTGGCCCCGCTCGCGCGACACATTGACCCTGGGCAATGTCACCTCGCCAAGCAGCCCTATGGTCTCGAGAACATGGGCGAAGTCGGCCTCGAGGTTCTCGTAACGCCCCACAAAATCGAGAGCAATAACATCGTCAATCGTATAAAGCGACCAGTTCTCGACATAGGCCCGGCGCCGATCCCGGTTGAAGCGCGCGAAGCTCGGGCGTGGCGATTTGTTTTTCGTCTTGTAGTGGTACCAGGAGACCTGCCGGTCCCAGGGGTTGCGCTCGAAGGAGAACTTGAAATAGCTGCGCCAAACCTCTTCACCCACATAGGTGCGGACGCGCCAGGCGGGCATATGCTCGTAAAAGCCGACCGAGGGGTGATAGTGGCGCTCGGGGCGGCGCAGGAGGCGCTTGATGAGGGGCCGCCTGGGCACCGCCGGGTGGTCGAGGCGGTAGTTCTGAGCGGGGATTTTGCGATGGCCGCGCAGCTGCTCAGAGGCTTCCGTGATCACGTCATCGGGTCCGCAGACGGCCGAGAGCGCCGCCTCGATCGCGGTGGAGGCAGTCTTATAGGTCTTGATATAGATGAACTTGTGAGCATGACTAAGGATCACGGGCACGCGCTCCCGCAACGGTTGCTGAGCGGCTCATAATCGCCCAGCGAGGCAACTGTGATCACCTCCACCAAGATGGCGGAGCTGCAACGAGAAGGCGCCAAACCATTGATCGCCGCACCATTCCAGCCGCCGCCGCCCTGCGCCAGCCCCCCGCGCCCTCCGCAAGGCTTCTTCAGCCGAGCTGGGTCAGGCGCACCGTCTGCACGAGGCCCTCGCCCGGCTCTGCATCCGCGTCCGCCGTTTTGCCGCGCGCGTGCGCCGTTGCGCCCGTCTCGTCAAAGCGCGGCTGGATCGCCATCACCGTGGTGTTGTCCTGCAGCAGCGCCCCCCGTGCCTCGACCCTCTCGAGGAGCGCCTCGACGACGCGGTCGGGGCTCTCGTCGGATACCTCGGCGAGGAGGCCCTCGAGCTCCGCATCGCTCAGGGTCTCGAGGCCATCGCTTGCCAGGATCAGCCAATCGTGCGCCTCGAGGGGCAACGTCTCGTCGCGATGCTCGACAATCTCGAGGGGCTGGCCGGTCAGGGCTGAACGCAAGAGATGGCGTCGCGGCGAAAGCGTGGCCTCGAAGGGGTCCATGAGCCCGCGGCGCACGAGGTCATCGAGCACTGGCGCCATGGAATGGTCGGCATTGAGCCGCTCGAGCCGGCCCCTGCGGTAAAGAAAGAGAAGCGAATCACCGACGCTGATCCAGCGCACCCCCTTACCGTCGAGATAGGCGGCGACAAGTGTGCACCCCATGCCCCTGAGGCTCGGGTCGCGCGCGATCTCGCTTGCGATGGCCTCGTTGGCGGCCTCGAGTGCGGCCGCCAGCGGCGGTGGGCCCGCGAGGTCTTCGCGCGCAGCGCCGGTCTCTTGGGGTGCAACGCTCGTCTTGTCGGTCACCCCCGCAGTGTTCGGCACCTCCACCTCATTTGGCTCGTTCGCCCCGGAGGCCTCGCCCGCCAAACAGGCCGCGACAAACGCCTCACAAGCGGTGGTGCTGGCCCGCCGCCCGCCCACATGCCCGCCCATGCCGTCGGCCAGGATGGCGAGCAGACCGCGGCCGTGCGCCTCCGATGCCCCTTCTGCACCTTGGCGAGACGCTTCCGCCTTCGCGACGGATCGGGGTCGCTCGCGGCCGATGACCGCGAAGGCGCAGGCATCCTCCTGCTCATCGCGGTCGCCGACGATCGCCCGGGCGGCATAAACGTAAGACGTGATCATCCCGCGAGGTCAGAAAGCTCCGACCAGTCGAACTCCTCGCCGCAGAAGGGCACGAACACGAACTGCGTCCGGCCCATGGTGATCACGTCCATCGCCTGGAGTTTCACCGGCGTCGTCGGCTTCTCCTCATTGATCTGCACCACGTTCGTCTTGGCGAGGTTGGGCACAAAGAGGAACTCGCGATCGGCCGAATCGTAGCGGATATAGGCCTGCTCCTCGGCTGAGATGGCATCGTCGCCGAAGTCGAGCGGTATCCGCTGAGAGGGCGAGCGGCCGATTGTGTTGTTGCCTTCGAAGATGGGCCGGAAAGCGCCGAGCCCGGGCCCGCCGATGACGACCAGCCAGCCGACCACCGGCTCTTGATAGAAGTCGGTCCGCTTGGGCTGTTGGCCGCCACGAACCATCTGTGTCTTGATCGGATTGTCCATCTGTGTTCGCTGCCGTTGTGGTTGGGTTGGTGTAAGCGTGAGGACGTGAGCCGCGCCCGATGTCTGCGGGAATGACTGCGCGGATGCCTGAGCGCGCCCCTGCGCCGCAGCCTCGGCCACATCAGGCGCACCATAACCCGAAGTGGGCCGGTCTGCGTAGTCCTCGGTCACGAGATTGCTGTCCTTACGCTCCTCCTGATTCTGATTCTGCGGATCGGCCCCTTCTGCTTCATCTTCATTCTGATCCTTCCGATCATTCCCACCATTGTCCCCATGAACTTCATACGCGTCGCCATGGCCCGTCGCGGCGCTCTGCGGGCCAGCCGCTCCCTCTTGTGCCGCGACCGCCTGCGCCCGGCGGTCCACAAATGTGGTCTCATCTGTGGTCTCGGATGCGGCAACATCTGCAGGCGCGGGAGCGCCGCCTTCGACCGCGCCCCCCTGACTGCCATCGGCGCGCTCACCAGCGCCCCGTGGTAAGAGGGCCTGGAGCTCGAGAACCAGGATCTTCTCGGCACCGGGGTCCACACTTGCCTCGGGCTCGGGGCTCGCGTCGCGACCCAGGTCGTCCGTTGCGCCGTGAGCCAAGTCGCGCACAACATCGCGCCCCAGGTCGTCCGTTGCATCGGCGGTGGTCACAGCGCCCCTTTTCTCACCGCCCACGGTTTCAATGCCGTCGACGTCTCCAGAGCTTTCTTCTCCAGCTTGGTTAGCTCGATTAGCTCGGTTATCTTCGTCTTCTTCGCCCCCCGGACTCCAGCCAACCCCCGCGCCCTCGGTGGCCAGGCCCCTTTCTTCCTGCGAAGGCTCGGTGGTGATCACGACAGAGCTCAGCACCTCTTGCAGCGAGGTTCGCGCGACCCGGGATCGTGGCACCTCCGTGGTCGGGACCGTGTCCTCACTGGCCGCGCTGTCAGTACCCCTGAGCAACCGTGCCAAGCCGCTTCTGCCGGCCTTTCTCCATGTCATGATGAGCTCCCCGTTTCCGCATTAACCCGTAGCGTCCGCAATCGCCGCCATCGCCATCGTCGGCAGCTCCTCTGGGCAAGCCATGCCCCCGCTCCTGATCCGCTGCGCCCCGGGGCACTTGCCGGTGGCACGCCACGACTGCGCCATGGGCACACGTGCTCCCCAGTCATCCCCTTCGTGCTCTCCAGTCATCCCCACCCACAGCTTTGCCCTATTCTCGCGGCAAACATAAGGCATGGCTGAGAGCGCACAAAAGCGCCAGAAGCCGTTGCAAGCCGCCAGGCAATATTGGTTCGTGCAATCGCAAAGGAGCCTGATCGTTTCGGGCCCTGATCGTGTCGGGCGTTGTGTTGGCGGCGAAGCGATGGTGGGGCTGTGGCCGGACGCGCGTCCAAGGCGATGTCGGGCATATAAGGCCACTTGACGGATTGAGGTCCTGGGGCGTTCGGTATTGGGGGGAAGTTGATTATCGGGAGCGGCCGGACGGCTGGCGTGGCGAACCAGCACGAGGGGGCCAGCCGAGGGGGTACGTCGGGGACTGCAACCGGGAGCGTGGCAAAGGGCGCCGGCGCAGGCGGGACGGGGATCAATGGACAATCTGCTGGCCCTGGCAAAAGGCACCGAGCTGGTCGGCGATTATCGGATCGAGCGCACGCTCGGGGCCGGCGGCTTTGGCATCACTTACCTTGCCAAGGAGCTTTCGCTCGGCCGCGACGTGGCCATCAAGGAGTTCTTCCCCAATGAGTTCGCCGCCCGCGACGGCGCCAGCCTCGTGCGCTGCATCTCCACGTCGCACGCCGAGGAGTTCGAGACCGGGCTCGAGCGCTTCATCGACGAGGCACGCACGCTGGCCCGCTTCGACCACCCCAATATCGTTCGCGTCTATCGCTATTTCCGCGCCAACAATACGGCGTACATGGTCTTGCAGCTCGAACGCGGGCGGAGTTTCATGGCCTGGCTCAACGCGCTCGGCCGGCCGCCAAGCCAAGACGAGCTCGATGCCATCCTGGCGCCGCTCCTCGATGCTCTCGAGCTCATCCACGCCCACGAGTTCCTCCACCGCGATATCGCCCCCGACAATATCATCATCCGCAGTGATGGCAGCCCGGTGCTCATCGATTTCGGCTCGGCCCGCGGTGAGATCGCGCGCCGCAGCCGCACCGTGAGCGCCATCGTCAAGCCCGGCTATTCCGCCTTCGAGCAGTACGGCGCCAAGGGCGCCAACCAGGGCCCCTGGAGCGATATCTATTCGCTTGCCGCAACCCTTTATCATGCCGTCACCGGGCGCCGGCCGGCCGATGCGCCAAGCCGCATCACCAACGATGAGCTCAAGCCTGCGCGCCTGCTGGCGGGCAAGGCCTACCGGCCGGCCTTCCTCGCCGCCATTGATTGGGGCCTGGCGATCCGGGCCGAGGAGCGGCCGCAATCGATCGCCGTCTGGCGCCAGGCGCTGTTTGCCAGCCACAGTGCCAAGGACGGCGCCGAGGACGGTGCCAAGACGCACGTGCCGCACAACGAGGCCTCGCGCAAGCCCGCGCAAGAAACGGGGAACGAGACATCGGACGAAGCCGCAGCCGGAGCCACCGCATCGGCCAAGGCCGCGGCTATGGCCGATGCGGTGGCTCCGGCTGTGGCTTCGTCCGATGTCTCGTTCCCCGTTTCTTGCGCGGGCTTGCGCGAGGCCTCGTTGTGCGGCAC